>JBGSBQ010000126.1:0-8292 GCA_041730475.1 Sphingomonadaceae bacterium | reverse complement strand
ATGGCACAAACCTGCCACCCCGCTATATCCTAAATATAGCGCAACGCCGCGCCGCTGGCTATTGCAGCGGCAATCGGAGCATAACCATGCCCGCTTCCGGATGCGGCAACACCACACCGCCAAAACGCCGCACCAGATGTTGCACGCCATGGTTCTCGGACAAGGCATCCCCCACCAGCTCGACCGTACCCCGGCTACGGAAATAATCGACCAGCTTCTGGAACAGGATGCGTCCCAGCCCCGTCCCTTTCAAGGCGGAACGCACGATGATGGCGAACTCCGCGCTGTGATTGTCGGCATCGGCCACGGCGCGCACCACGCCCAGCGTTTCCGGGCTGCCGTCCGGGCCCGGCTCGGTGGCGATGAAGGCCATGGCACGGTCGTAATCGATCTGCGTCAGGCGTGCCAGCTGCGACGGCGGCAGCTCGCGCATGGCGGTAAAGAAGCGTAGCCGGACGTCGTCCGGGTCCAGCGCGCTAAAGAACGCCAGATGCTGGGGTGCATCTTCCGGCCGGATCGGTCGCAGCAGGATGGTACGTTCCTGCCACGCCACCGTCTGCTCCAGCTCCTGCGGATAGGGCCGGATCGCCAGCGCCACCGCTGCGCCGGCCGGCGCCAGCCGCAGCTGGGCGTGCTGGGCCCAGACGTGGCCGGCATCGGCCAGCACGGGATTGATATCCAGCTCGGCCAGCTCCGGCAGATCCGCCACCAGCTCCCCCAGTTGCACCAGCGCCCGGCAGATCGCTTCGATATTTGCCGGACCACACTGGCTGTGTTGCGCCAGCAGCGACGCCACGCGGGTCCGCTCCACCATATCGCGCGCCAGCACCATATTCAGCGGCGGCAGTCCGGCACTGCGGTCATCGCTGACCTGCGCCGCCACCCCACCCTGCCCAAACAGGATCACCGGGCCAAACACGGGATCGATCCGTACCCGCAAGCGGGTCGCCGCCAGCGCTTGTTCCAGCGCGTCCGCCGGGCCGCAGATCTGGCGTTGCTCGGGCGTGGCCGGGTCCGGGTCTGCGCCAGCATCGGCAGCATCGCTAGCATCGATCAGGGCCAGGTCGCCGGCACGGCGCCGCTGTCGCTGCGGCTGCAAGGCAATACCATAGGCCGCCAGCAACGCCGTCAGCCCGGCAGGCGCCAGCGCGGTATGCCCGGCCGCCAGCGCCGCCGCGACCAGTGCGCGGGCGGCCGCCCGCTCCGGGGCCGCCGCTGCCGGCACGCTGGCCGGTACTTCCATCAACAATTCCTGATTGCGCCGGTATTGGACGATCTGCAGGAAGCCATGCACGGCTTTCTCCGGCGTCTCATAGGTCGGCAGGCCGGCTTCGGCAAACACCTGGCGCGCCGCGGACACGGCGCGCCCGCCCAGCCAGCAGGACAGTACATTGCGCGACGCGGCCCGCATCAACGGCGCCAGCGCCTCCGCGATCAGGCTGCTGGGCACCATGGCCGTCGGCGCATGCAAGAACAGCAGCGCATCGGCCTGCGGCTCGCGCAGCAGCGCGTCCAGCACCCCGGTATAGCGCTCCACCGGCACATCGGCCAGCAGATCGACCGGATTCGACGGCGGCGCTTGCAACTGGCGCAGGCGCTGCACCGTCTCCTCGGACAACTCGGCCAGCTGGGCGCCACCGGCGCGCAAGGCATCGGCCGCGATCAAGCCCAACCCGACGCCATTGGTCAGCACGGCCAGCCGCTCGCCGCGCAGGTTGCGGGCCCGCGCCAGCGTTTCGACCGCATCAAACAAATCCTCGGTCGAATACACGCGCAGCATGCCGGCCCGGCGGATCGCCGCATCGAACGCCAGCTCCACATCCGGATCCGGGTCGCGCCCCACCTTCAGCACGATGACCGGCTTGCCACGCGCCGCCAGCCGGCCCGCCGACATAAACTTGCGCGCGCAACTGAGCTGCTCGATGCACAGCAGGATGGCATTGGTCTGGTTATCCTCGGCCAGATAATCGAGCAAGTCGCCAAAATCGATATCGCTGCCCTCGCCCATGGCGATGAACTGCGAAAAGCCGATGCCGCGCAGGCTGGCCCAGTCCAGCACCGCCGTCCCCAGCGCGCCCGATTGCGACACAAACGCCAGCTTGCCAGTGGCCGCACCGATATGGGTAAAGCTGGCATTCAGGCGTTGCGCGGGTGCCAGCAAACCAACGCTGCCGGGTCCCAGTATGCGCAAGCCATGCGGCCGGGCCGCCTCCAGCATGGCCTGGCCCAAGCTGCGGCCACCCGCTTTATGCGTACCGAGCGCGGCCGTCATGACGATCGCCGCACGCGTGCCGCGCGCCCCCAGTTCCGCGATCAGGCCCGGTATGGTGGCGGGCGGCGTGCACAGGATGGCCAGGCTGGGCGCGGCCGGCAGCGCCGCCACCTTGTGAAAGCATGGCAACTCCTGCAAGCGGTCGTGACGTGGATTGAGCGGCCAGATCGCGCCACCGAAGCCGCCCTCGACCAGATTCGCCAGTACCCGGGTACCGATGCGCAACGGCTTATCCGACGCCCCCACCACCGCCACCGAGGCCGGCTTGAACAAACAGTCCAGATAACGAATACTCATCTGCAGCCCCGATTTTTGAAATAGTTACCAGCGTGAAGCGTGGTCTTCGGTGACGCCGGCCATTTGCGTGACCATGCGCTTGGGTTGCTCGGGGCCGCTACGCACCCAGCCGCTGAACGTGCCGATCGGCTGGAGGTAGCGGCTGGCCGCGACCAGCAGGTTCTTGTCTTCGCGGCGCGCCCCTTCGGGCGTGAAATACAGGTCGAGCTGGTCGTCTTCGGTAAAAATGTGCCAGCGCGCCAGCGGATCGCTCTTATCGTACAGGAAGTGCGCCGGGCCGAGCGGATATAACTGGCCATCCAGCCACAACGCATTCTCATGCGCGCCAAAATAGCCCGATTGCAGGTTGAAACCCATGTCCAGCGTGTGCGCCGAGGCCCAGCGCCAGTCGGTCTGGCGCGCCAGCAGGCCGTTCGAGTAATCAAAACTGGCAACGCCACCGGCCAGCTCATAGTCGTCGCGCCAGGTGCGCACCACGCCCGTGACCGGCAAGCCGGAGGACTTCTGCGTCGCATGCACCGAGCCGCCGCTGATCGGGCCGCTGGCCAGCAGCAGTGGCCCGCTGCCGGGGCCGAATTCGGCGTCGATTTCCAGATAATCACAGCGCAGCTGCAGGCGCGAGCGGCCGGCGCCCAGGTTGTCGATCTCGATTTGCAAACGGCGCGTCTTGAAGCGGCTGTTGCCGCCCGCATGGTCGGCCAGCCGCGCTGAGATGCCGGGCAGGCCATCCTGCGAATAATTGGTCAGCATGTCGCTGTCGTTGCGATCAAAGGCGTAGGCGAAGGCGGTGCTGGTCCAGCCAACATCAACGATCGCGATGCCGCAGAAAATCTGCTCGGTGCACAGCGCGACATAGTGCCAGCGCTTGTGGTGGAAGCGCCGCCACAGGGCGCTGCGGGCGAACGGCCGCGCCAGCGCACTCCAGTCGATGGGCGGCATCTGGCCGGCATAGCGGCCGAATAGCGGCTGGCCGTCGGCGCCCAGCAGGCTGGCGGGTGCGCGCGGCAGCATCATGCGGCCTCCCGCTGGCGACCGGCGTCCAGCGCGGCCTGCAGGGCGCTGCCAAAGCTGGCCGGCGTGATCCGCCCCAGCTCGACCTGCGCGCAGCCATGCCAGCTGGCGCAGCGCTGCACGGCGCTGGCCACGTCGCGCACCAGCCGCTCGCTGTGCCGCACGTCCGCTTCCAGCGATACGGTCTTCAGTTCGAAGATGCCACTGCCGCGATGGGCCTTGGCGTCGATGCGCCCCACCAGCGCGCCGCGCCGCAAGATCGGCAGCACGAAGTAGCCGTGCACGCGCTTGGCGGCCGGAGTGTAGCATTCGAGCCGGTAGTCGAAGCCGAACAGTTCCTGGGCCCGGCGCCGGTCCCAGACCACCGGATCGAACGGTGACAGGATCGTGGTCAGGGTCGGCGCCAGCGTGCCGGCCGCCGCCGCGGCGGCCAGTTGCGCATGCTCCGGGTGGATATACACCGGGTCATCCCAGCCAGCCACGCGGGCGCGCAACAGCAGGCCCTCGTCCACCAGTGTCTGCGGATCGAGCCGCGGCGGCTTGGTGCGGTAATAATCGCTGATCCAGTGGGCCCGCGCCAGGCCGAGCGCCTTGACCGCCTTCAGCGCCAGCGCGCGCTGCGCCTGCTCCAGACTGGGCAAACGGCGGTCGTCCCAGTCCGGCAGCACGCGCTCGGCCAGGTCGTAGATGCGCTGGAAGTTGTGGCGTCGGGCGATCATCAACACCCCGGCCGTGAACAGCACTTCGAGCGAGCGCTTTTCCGGTTTCCAGCCCCACCAGCCACCGGACTGGCCATCGGTGCGTTCAAAGTCGGACGAGCGGGTCGGCCCGTGCACACGGATATGCTGCAGCACGGCGTCAACTTCGGCACGCCGCTCCTGCATCCAGCTGGCCGAATACTTCCAGCCCATGGCGGCCGGATCCAGCATCCGATGGCGCAGCAGGCCATAGTCTTCGATCGGCACGAAGCAGGCTTCATGGGCCCAGTATTCGAATAGCGCACCCTGCTCCAGCCACTGCTCCAGCCACGGCTGCGGATAGTCGCCCAGCCGGCTCCACAACACCAGATACGGACTGCGCGCCACCACATGGATGGTATCGATCTGCAGCACGCCCATGCGGCGAATGGCATCCAGCACAGCGTCCTTGCTGGCCTTGCGCCGGCGCGGCTGCAGCAGTCCCTGGGCCGCCAGGTGCAGCGCCCGCGCCGCCGCCAGGCTAAGTGTCAATTCAGTCAAATCCGCGTCCTTGCTATGGTGGTCCGGGGCCGGTCCCGGACCGGGAACGGCTATTCTAATAAAGAAATTAACATTGCCTGTATTTTTTGTGCCACCGCCCACCCCAAAGCTGCTATTTCCGTGCAGAATACACGGCACGATCAGTGAACTTGCACATCAGAAGCAGAGGCCTGACCCCCATCCTATGACCAGATCTGCCCTCCGCTCCGTACTTCGCGTGCTTCGCAAAGTGTATCGCGTGCTGTTGCTGCCGGCCTTCGCGCTGGCACTGCTGGTCATCATGTGGGCGGCGGTGGTCTACCAGGTCGGCCAGGAGAAAATCAGCGCCCACCACGAGGCGGTCCAGAACAGCCGTGCACTGGCGCGTACCCTGGCCGAACACACCAACCATCTGCTGCGCCAGACCGATCACGCGACCCAGCTGTTCAAGCTAAAATATGAAGAAACCGAGGGCAAGCTGCGCCTGCCGGAATTCAGCCGCAAGGGCGGCCTGCTCGATTCGCTGCTGCCGTCAAAGCTGGAGCTGCCACTGGCGCTGCTCGACGCGCGCGGCCAGGTGATCGACAGCATCAATGGCTATTTCGCTCCCGACCAGAGTGACCAGCCCTATTTCCTGAACCATGCCGGCAGCAGCAGCGATACGCCGCTGGTGGCCACGCCGGTGGTCGAGCCGCGTACCAAAAAATGGCAGATCCAGCTATCGCGCCGGCTCAACGACCGCCACGGCGCATTCGCTGGCGTCATGCTAATCATGATCGACCCGGCCTACTTTGTGGAAGACTACGACCGCCTGAATGTCTCCGACCAGGGCGCGGTCATGCTGATCAGCCGCGATAACGGCATGCTGATGGGCCGGGTCGACGAACACCTGATGATCAGCGACAGCATCGACTTCAGCGCACCGCTGGCCACCGGCCTCGGTGCCGAAGAACTGCAGATTCGCCGCCCCTTCGATAACGTCGAGCGTATCTACAGTTTTGCCGAATTGCCGCGCTACGGCCTGATGGCGGTGGTTGGCATCACCAGTCACGAGGCCATGATCGCGTTCGAACAGCGCCGCCGCACCTATTATGGCGCGGTCGCCGTGGCCTCGCTGCTGGTACTGGTGTTCATGGCCCTGCTGATGCAGCAGTCGCTGCGCCTGCGCCGCAGCACCCGTGCCGTAATCGAGGCACAGCACCAGCTACGCGCCGCCACCGATGCCAGTCTGGATGCGGTCTATCTGCTGAAGGCCTGCCGCACCCGCATGCCACCGCACAGCATCGTCGACTTCACCTTCGTCGACATGAACGAGCGTGGCGCGGCGCTGCTCAATTCACACCGCGACGAGCTGCATGGCAAGCGCCTGTTTGAAGTGCTGCCGCAGCTGCATACAGAAGGCTTCATGGAAAAGTATTTGCAGGTGCTGCATACCGGCGTGCCGCTGGAAGAGGAGTTCGAAACCAATTTACTGCCGGACGCCCGGCCCCACTGGCTGCACCATCAGATCGTGCCGATCGACGATGGCGTGGCCGTCACCACGCGCGACATCACGGCGCGCAAAGGCGACGAACTGGCGATGCGCAAGAATCAGGCCGAACTGGCCGCCGTCAACGATGCCTCGCCACTGGGGCTGATCCGCGCCGATGAACACGGCCACTGCACCTACGTCAACCGTACCTTCGAAATTATCACCGGGATCTCGCGCGAGAACGCCTTGCGCGACCAGTGGATGCAGGCCATCCATCCGGATGACCGGGCCGTACTCAGTGCCGCGCTGCGCCACATGGCGGCATCGCGCCAGCCGATTCAGGATACGTTGCGCTGCGTGCAACCGGACGGCACCCTGATCTGGATCTCGTTCAAGATCGCCGCCATGATGGTAGACGACCAGGTGTATGGCTATGTCGGCACCCTCGACGACATCACCCGCATCCGCAAATCGGTGGTAGCACTGCGCGAAAGCGAAGCGCGGCTGCGCACCATCGCCGACACGCTGCCGGCCATGATCGCCTACATCGACAAGGACGAAATCTACCGCTTCCACAATCTCGCCTACGAGCGCGAGTTCCGGCGTGACGGCATCGCCGTGCTGGGCCGCAGTGTGCTGGAGACGGTCGGGCCGGCGCGCTACGACTTCCTGTCGGCCTATATCAAGCGTGCGTTGAACGGCGAGACCCTGACGTTCGAGGAGGACGACACCAACGCCTCCTTCGAACGCACCTTCGAGGTGGTGTACATTCCACAAACCGATGAGGATGGCGCCGCGGTAGTCGGTTTCCACGTCATGCGTCAGGACATTACGGCGCAAAAGCGCGAGAAGCAGCGCCTGCTCAAGCTGTCCCAGATCGACGCGCTGACCGGCCTGACCAACCGCGCCGGCTTCCTGCAACGCCTGAACGACACCATGCAGGCCAGCCGCGAACATGGCGGCCTGATGGCCGTCATGTACATGGATATCGACCGCTTCAAACCGGTCAACGACACCTACGGCCATGCCGTCGGCGATGCCCTGCTGAAGGCATTCTCGGCGCGCCTGACCCACACCATGCGCGCCAGCGACACCATCGCCCGTCTCGGTGGCGACGAATTCACCATCATCATGGAACGCATGCACCGGGTCGAGGATGCGGCCACGCTGGCCGCCAAGATCGTCAGCGTAATGCAGGCGCCGTTTGACCTCGATGGCACCACGGTCTCGGTCTCGGCCAGCATCGGCATGGCCTACTACAGCAATCAGGCGCTGACCCCGGCCGAACTGCTGCACCGTGCCGACGTGCTGCTGTATGAAGCCAAACAGGCCGGCCGCAACACCTTCCGTGCCGGCGCGGCGCTGCCGGAACCCCAGCCGACGCCCGACGCAGCCTGATTTTTCAGCGTGGATCAAGGCGTAGCCGCCGCCTTTGCGCTATATTGAGCGCTTTCCGGCTGCGGCCGCACCTTCTTGCACATCTCCATGCGTCTGTTGCACACCTCTGACTGGCATCTGGGCCAGTCCCTGCATAATTTTGAACGCGCCTACGAGCACCAGTGTTTCCTCGACTGGTTGCTGGCGACGCTGGTCAGCGAACGCGCCGATGCGCTGCTGATCGCCGGTGATATCTTCGACAACGCCAACCCGTCAGCGGCGTCGCAGAAGCAGCTGTACCGCTTCCTGCAGCAAGCGCGCGAGCGGCTGCCGCACCTGAACCTGATCATCATCGCCGGCAACCATGACTCGCCGGGCCGGCTGGAAGCGCCGGGGCCCTTGCTGGAGGCGCACGGCACGCGCGTGGTCGGCAACGTGCAGCGCAATGCCGAAGGCGTGATCGACCTCGCCAGCATGGTGCTGCCGCTGACCGGCGCCAGCGGCGCGGTTGCGGCATGGTGTCTGGCCGTGCCTTTCCTGCGTCCGGGCGATGTGCCCAAGGTGGAAGGCGACGGTGATCCCTACCTGAATGGCATCGCCCTGCTGTACCAGCAGGCGCTGGAACTGGCGCAGAGTCTGCGCCAGCC
>JBGSBQ010000125.1:0-8258 GCA_041730475.1 Sphingomonadaceae bacterium | reverse complement strand
TTGTCGATCACCTCCTGGATGATGTGCAGGGGATTCTTGGTGCGGGTGTACATGCCGGGCCGTTGCTTGACGGGTTCCAGGCCCTTGAGGACGCGGATGGATGATTCGCTGTAGTCGGAGACTGGTTTTTTAGTGGCCATACTGGTTCGAGAATACTGGGTTTATGTACAGTTTTATGCAGACGCCTGCGTATTCTATCCTCAACCGGCCGCTGCGGCGGTATTTGCGTTGGCGGTGGGTCGGAAAAACTGTGGTTAAATAGGAAAAAAGTGCGGCGAGCCGCCGCCCGACCCTGTCCAATAGCGCTTTTGCGGCCTATGTCAACAGAAAAATACCCATTCGCGTTGCGCCTGATCGGCTTCCCGCCCGTGGAAGCGCAGGTGCTGGCACAACAACTGCGGCAGGCACCGGCCGACGGTCCGGCCTATTTTTGCCTGTCCGACGACTCTTTGCAAGAGCCCGACCTGTTGCTGGCCAACGGCGACGAGCTGAAAGCGCTGGCGGCACTGGCCACGCTGGCCGATGGCGCGCTGCGCCCGGCCCTGATCGTAGGGCAGCCGGCGCTGGACTTGCCCTATCCTTTCGTACCCAAGCCACCCGACTGGGACAGTGTGTATGCCGAACTGGCGCAACTGGTGGCACGCCGCGCCGACGCACTGGCCGGGCTGACGGCGGCCGGCCTGCCACTGCCACCGGAGCGTCGCCTGCGGCAGCGCCTCGACTTCGATCTGAACGATCCGGCCGAGTATCAGGCCCAGCGCCGCAGTACCGCGCGTGGCGCGGTGCTGGTGGTTGATCGCAACGGCGCTTTTGCCAGCCACCTCGAGCAGCTGTTGCAGCAGTACGGCATTCCGGTGGTGTGGGCCGGCACCGAAGGCGAGGCGGTATTGCTGGCCGCTTCGCGCGCGGTCGCCGTGGCACTGCTGAACACCTCCATCCAGATCGACCCGTATCGCCTGTGCACGGCCCTGCGCAAGGGCGGCGGGCCATTGACGCCGGCGGTCGTGATGCTGGTCTCGCCGGCTTACTTGTATGACAGCGAGCGGGCCCGCGCCGCTGGCGCCGAAGGCTCGCTCGACAAGCCAGTGGCCGACCATCACCTGCGCAGCGTGCTGAAAAAGCTGATGGGCATTGCCTGACATTTTTACACGCTGTTTACGCGCCTTCGCCGACCTTTTAGACCGTTTTTACGAGCCGCTCGATAAGCTGTTTTGTATCGTAATGATCAAGACAGAGGTTCGTTATGCACCACTCCCACCGCTTGCCGATTGATACCTCGCTGCTGACTGGAATGCGTCAGCGGGGACTCGCATGATCATTACCATCGCCAGCCAGAGTAGCGGACCGGCCAAGGCCGTCGTCGCCAATTACCTGGCGCTGCTGCGTGCCCGCAGCGGGCGCAAGGTGATGCTGCTGGACGCCGATCCGCAGCACGCCGCGTGCGCCTGGTGCCACGCGCATGCTGCGGCCGGCATCCGGCCCCGGGTCGATGCGCGTGCCATCAGCGGCCCCTGCTTGCCGCAGCTGCTGGAATCGCTGCGCTTGCGCTACAACGACATCGTCATCGACACCGAAGGGCGCGACACGCTGGAAAGCCGCGCCGCCCTGATCGCGGCCCGTCTGGTACTGGTGCCGGTCACGCTCGATCAGGTCGACCTGGCCAGCCAGTATCAGCTGATCGCCCGCCTCAACGCAGCCCGCATGTTCAATCCCGACTTGCGCGTGCTGTTCGTCATTCTGGGGCAGGCCGGCGACCCTACGGCCGACGAAATCGCTGCAGTGCGCTCCTATGTCACACGGGTGATGTCGGCCACTCTGGCCGGCATCGTGCTACACCACCCTTGTGCGCCCGATGAAATGGACGCCTTGTACCGCGAAGTATTCGCCCACTGAATTCAGTTTTCTTCACCCACCAACCGAAAGACCTGCATCATGAAAAAAACGTTACTCGTAGCCGCCCTGATGGCCGCCTTTACCTGCAGCCCAACGCGCGCTGACGAAGCTCCGGCCGCCAAGCCGGACAACGAGACCAGCTTTAACGCCGCCATCGTCAGCGACTATCGCTATCGCGGCATTTCCCAGACCCGTTTGCAGCCCGCGCTGCAAGGCGGCGTTGATTACACCAACAACCCGAGTGGTTTCTACGCCGGCACCTGGCTGTCGACCATCAAATGGACCAAGGATGCCGGTGGCAGCGGCGACATCGAATGGGACATCTACGGCGGCAAGCGCGGCCAGCTGAGCGACGCGGTCGCCTATGACGTCGGTGTACTGGGCTATGTTTACCCGTCGAATGACCTTGACCACGTGACCGGCTTCGTCGACGCCAACACCGCCGAGATCTACGGCCAGCTGAACTACGGCCCGGCGTATATCAAGTACTCGCACGCGCTGACCAACCTGTTTGGCTTCGTCGACAGCAAAAACAGTGGCTACCTTGACCTGGGCGCTAATCTCGATGCCGGCGATGGCTATACCATCAACCTGCATGCTGGCCATCAAAAGGTCACCCACAACGACGCCGCCAGCTACACCGACTGGAAGCTGGGCGTCACCAAGGACTTCGGCGTGCTGACCGGTGCACTGGCCGTGATCGGCACCAATGCCAGCGACAGCGCCTACGCCTCGCCAGCCAATGGCAAATTCCTCGGTAAAACTGCACTGCAACTGATGCTTAGCAAGACTTTCTAAGACTATCGCGGCGGGGGAGACGGATTTTTACACTTTGTTTACACCCCGTCGCCAACTGTTTACACCATCTTTAGACAGCTCTGACTAACCTTCTCCATAACAAAACCAGACCCGTGGGGTATTAATAATGGACGTTGTATTTATCGGCGTGATCGTCGCCTTCATCGTCGTGAGCGTGGCCTTTGCCGCTGCCTGCGACCAGCTCGGAGGCAAACAATGACTACCTTTTATCTGATTGGGGCCGTGGCTTCGGCTGGCCTGCTGGTCTACCTGGTGGTAGCCCTGTTGAAAGCGGAGGATCTGTGATGACCACGCAAGCTATCGTATTACTGGTGGTGTTTCTGGCCGCGCTGCTGGCGCTGGCCTACCCGCTGGGCATCCTGCTGGCGCGCGTCGGTGACGGCAGCGCCGTCCCCGGCCTGGGCTGGCTCGGCAAAATCGAGCGGCTGCTGTACCGCGCCGCCGGTATCAGCGCCAAGGATGGCAAGGTCGAAGGCCAGAGCTGGAAGACCTACGCGATTGCCTTGCTGCTGTTCAATGGCCTCGGCACGCTGGCCGTATATGGCCTGCAGCGCGTGCAAGCGTGGCTGCCGCTGAATCCCCAGCAGCTGGCCAACATCAGCCCTGACTCCTCGTTCAACACCGCCGTCAGTTTCGTTGCCAACACCAACTGGCAGGGCTACAGCGGTGAGCAGACCATGAGTTACCTGACCCAGATGCTGGTCCTGGCAGGCCAGAACTTCTTCTCGGCCGCCACCGGCATGGCCGTCGCCTATGCACTGATTCGCGGCTTCTCATCGCGTTCGGCCAAATCGATCGGCAATTTCTGGGTCGACGTCACCCGCTCGACCCTGTACGTGCTGCTGCCGCTGTCGTTCCTGTTCGCCGTGTTCCTGATGGGGCAGGGCGTGATTCAGAACTTCTCCGCCTATCAGGATGTGACGCTGCTCGATCCGGTCACCTACAGCCAGCCTAAAGTCGGCGCCGATGGCCCGCCGCTGAAAGACGCCAAGGGCGAAGTGGTCACCGAGACGCTGACCGCCACCACCCAGAGCATCGCCATGGGACCGGTCGCGTCGCAAGAAGCAATCAAGCTGCTGGGCACCAATGGCGGCGGCTTCTTCAACGCCAACTCGGCCCATCCATACGAGAATCCGAGCGCGCTGTCGAACTTCCTGCAGATGTTATCGATCTTCGTGATCCCGGCCGGCCTGTGCTTCGCCTTCGGCCGCATGGTCGGTGACCAGCGTCAGGGCTGGGCCGTACTGGCGGCGATGACGCTGCTGTTCGTGGTCTGCACCGTGGCAGTAATGGGCGCCGAGCAGCAAGTGCATCCGGCCTATCAGGCCATGGGCATTGACCAGTCGCTGACGGCACTGCAACCGGGTGGCAATATGGAAGGCAAGGAAGCGCGCTTCGGCATCAGCGCCTCGACCCTGTTTGCCGCCGTCACTACCGCGGCCTCCTGCGGCGCGGTCAACGCCATGCACGATTCCTTCATGCCACTGGGCGGTCTGGTGCCGATGCTGCTGATCCAGTTCGGCGAAGTGATCTTCGGCGGCGTTGGTTCTGGTCTGTATGGCATGCTGATCTTCGCCATCATGGCGGTCTTCATCGCCGGCCTGATGATCGGTCGCACCCCGGAATACCTGGGCAAGAAGATCCAGGCGTATGAAATGAAAATGACCTCGATCGCGATTCTGGTGACGCCAACGCTGGTACTGGCCGGAACTGCGATCGCCGTGATGGCGGTGGACGGCAAGGCCGGCATCCTGAATCCGGGCGCACACGGCTTCTCCGAAGTCCTGTATGCCTTCAGCTCGGCCGCGAACAACAACGGCAGCGCCTTCGCCGGTCTGTCTGCGAACACGCCGTTCTATAACAGCATGCTGGCGATTGCGATGTGGTTCGGCCGTTTCGGCGTCATCGTTCCTATCCTGGCAGTTGCCGGTTCGCTGGCTGGCAAGCAGCGCCTCGAAGCCAACGCCGGCACCATGCCGACCCATGGCCCGATCTTCATCGGCCTGCTGGTCGGCGTGGTGACGCTGGTCGGCGTGCTCAATTATGTGCCGGCACTGGCGCTCGGCCCGGTGGTCGAGCACCTGCAGCTGTTCGCTAAATAATTCAGGAGTCCAAGATGCATAACGCTCAACCATCTCAAAAAGAGATGACGATTTTTACTAACCCACCTGCCAAAAAGCTGCAGCTGTTCGATTCCGAACTGCTGATGCCGGCCATCGTCGACTCGTTCCGCAAGTTGCATCCGCGCGTGCAGGTGCGCAGCCCGGTGATGTTCGTGGTCTATGTCGGCAGCATCATCACCACGCTGCTGTACTTCCAGGCGCTGCACGGCCAAGGCGAGGCCGAGCCCGGCTTCATCCTCGCCACCAGCATCTGGCTGTGGTTCACCGTGCTGTTTGCGAACTTCGCCGAGGCGCTGGCCGAAGGCCGCAGCAAGGCACAAGCGGCCTCGCTGCGCAGCCTGAAACAGACCGTCACCGCCAAGAAGCTGGCCACGCCCAAGCATGGCACCACCTGGCTGCCACAGTCGGCCAACGATCTGCGCAAGGGTAACTACATTCTGGTCGAAGCTGGCGACGTGATTCCGATCGACGGTGAGGTGATCGAAGGCGTGGCCTCGGTTGACGAAAGCGCCATCACCGGCGAATCGGCACCGGTGATCCGTGAATCGGGCGGCGACTTCTCGTCCGTCACCGGCGGCACCCGTGTGCTCTCGGACTGGCTGGTGGTGAAGGTCACCGCCAATCCGGGCGAGACTTTCCTCGACCGCATGATCGCCATGGTGGAAGGCGCCAAGCGCCAGAAGACCCCGAACGAGATCGCACTGACCATCCTGCTGGTGGCGCTGACCATCGTGTTCCTGGTGGTGACGGTAACGCTGCTGCCGTTCTCGCTGTTCTCGGTGGAAGCGGCCAAGGCTGGCTCGCCGATCAGCATCACGGTGCTGATTGCACTGCTGGTGTGCCTGATCCCGACCACCATCGGCGGCTTGCTGTCGGCGATTGGTGTGGCTGGCATGAGCCGCATGATGCAGGCCAACGTGATCGCCACATCCGGTCGCGCAGTCGAAGCGGCCGGTGATGTGGACGTGCTGCTGCTTGATAAAACCGGCACCATCACGCTGGGTAATCGTCAGGCCTCGTCGTTCATCCCGGCACCCGGCGTCAGCGAACAGCAGCTGGCCGACGTAGCGCAACTGGCCTCGCTGGCCGACGATACGCCGGAAGGGCGCAGCATCGTGGTGCTGGCCAAGCAGAAGTTCAATATCCGCGAACGCGAAATGGCCACGCTGAATGCGGTGTTCGTGCCGTTTTCCGCCAACACCCGCATGAGCGGGGTCGATATCGGCGAGCGCCATGTGCGCAAGGGTGCGGCTGATACGGTGCGCCAGTATGTGGAAGCACTGGGCCAGTCCTATCCGGCCGAAATTGCGCGCGCCGTGGATGACGTGGCACGCCGTGGCAGTACGCCGCTGGTGGTGGTCGATGGCGGCCGCGTGATGGGTGTGGTGGAGCTGAAGGATATCGTCAAGGGCGGCATCAAGGAGCGCTTTGCGGAATTGCGCCGCATGGGCATCAAGACGGTGATGATCACCGGCGATAACAAGCTGACCGCCGCCGCGATTGCGGCCGAAGCCGGAGTCGATGACTTCCTGGCCGAAGCCACGCCGGAAGACAAGCTGAAACTGATCCGCAGCTACCAGTCCGAAGGCCGGCTGGTGGCGATGACCGGTGACGGCACCAACGATGCCCCAGCGCTGGCGCAGGCTGACGTTGCGGTGGCCATGAACTCGGGCACGCAGGCCGCCAAGGAGGCTGGCAATATGGTCGACCTGGACTCGAATCCGACCAAGCTGCTGGAGATCGTCGAAATCGGCAAGCAGATGCTGATGACGCGCGGTTCGCTGACCACCTTCTCGATTGCGAACGACGTCGCCAAGTACTTTGCCATCATTCCGGCGGCCTTTGTGGGTACCTTCCCGGCCCTGAAAGCGCTCGACATCATGCATCTGAGCAGCCCGAATTCGGCCATCATGTCGGCCGTGATTTTCAATGCGCTGATCATCAAGTTCCTGATTCCGCTGGCGCTGAAGGGTGTGCGTTACCGGGCGATTGGTGCGGCTGCGCTGCTGCGCCGGAATATCTGGATCTATGGGGTGGGCGGGCTTGTGCTGCCGTTCATCGGCATCAAGCTGATTGACGTGGTGCTGGCCACCTTCCAGCTGGTTTAGTAGCTGCTGACTCTCTACATTGGATTTATCATGACTTCTCAATTTCGTCCCGCCCTGGTGCTGTTTGGCGCCCTGACCGTGATCTGCGGTGTGCTGTATCCGCTGGCCGTCACCGGTGTCGGCAAGGTCGCGTTCCCGCAACAGGCTGGCGGCAGCATCGTCGAAGTGAACGGCAAGGCGGTCGGCTCGTCGCTGATCGGGCAAGCCTTCACCTCGCCGAAATACTTCTGGGGCCGTCCGTCGGCCACCGGCCCGATGCCGAACAATGCCAGTGGCTCCAGCGGTTCCAACTTTGGTCCACTGAATCCGGCCCAGACCGACGCCGTCAAAGGCCGTATCGAGGCGCTGAAAGCGGCCGAGCCGGAAGGGCGCAGCAATCCGCTGCCGATTCCGGTCGATCTGGTCACTGCCTCGGGCAGTGGTCTGGACCCGGAAATCAGCGTGGCTGCCGCCCAGTACCAGCTGGTGCGGGTCGCGATCACCCGCAAGCTCGATCCAATACGGGTGCAGGCCCTGATCGATGCCCAGCGTAAGCCGCAGTACCTGGGCTTCTTCGGCGAGCCGCGCGTGAATGTGCTGGCGCTGAATCTGGCGCTCGACGCTGAAAGTGCGCATACTCGCTAAATCGAAGTTTTTCATGCAGATCCATGTTCCCCAACGATAGCGACCGGCCCGACCCGGACGCCTTGCTAGCCCAGGTTCAGGCCCAGGAACGCAAGGCGGCGCGCGGCAAATTACGCATCTATTTTGGCGCCTCGGCCGGCGTCGGCAAAACCTACGCCATGCTGGCGGCGGCCCGCAAGTTGCAGGCCGACGGTCAGCCGGTGCTGGTGGGCGTGATCGAAACCCATGGCCGCAGCGAGACTGCAGCCATGCTGGAGGGACTGGACCTGCTGCCGCTGCGCCAGATCGAGTATCGCGGCAAGCGGATCGCTGAATTTGACATCGACGCGGCGCTGGAACGGCGTCCGCCATTGATACTGATGGACGAACTGGCGCACTCCAACGCGCCCGGTTCGCGTCACCCGAAGCGCTGGCAGGATATCGAAGAACTGCTCGATGCCGGCATCGATGTGCTCACCACCGTCAACGTCCAGCACCTCGAAAGTCTGAATGATGTGGTGGGCGGCATTACTTGCATTCGCGTCAATGATACGGTGCCAGACACGGTGTTCGATCAGGCCGACGAAGTGGTTCTGGTCGATATCCCCGCTGATGAACTGCTGGCACGTCTGAAGGGCGGCAAGGTCTATCAGGCGCAGCAGGCCGAGCGCGCCTCGCGCAACTTCTTCCGCAAAGGCAACCTGATCGCACT
>JBGSBQ010000124.1:0-8314 GCA_041730475.1 Sphingomonadaceae bacterium | reverse complement strand
GGTCGGGCACAACGCCGAAGCGGCGGCGCTGCTGGCGCAATTTGCCACGCGCAGCTCGCGCGAACACTTCGCTTATTTGTGGGGGGAAGGCGGGGTCGGCAAGTCGCACCTGCTGAAGGCGCTGGCCGCCACCGAAGGCGGCCCGGGGCCGGACGGCACGCCGCTGCGGGCCCGCTACATCTCGCCGTTCTCGATCGAATCCGAATTCGTCTATTCGCCGGAAGTCGACCTGTACCTGCTCGACGATTGCGAAAAACTGTCGCCACTGGCGCAGATCGACGCCTTCGCGCTGTTCAATGAAATCCGCGCCAATCACGCTTACATGGTGTGCAGCGGCGCCGTCGCACCGGCCGTGCTGCCGGTGCGCGAAGACTTGCGTACCCGCATGGGCTGGGGCCTGATCTACCAGATCCACGGCCTGACCGACGACGAAAAGGTGGCCGCGCTGAGCGCCGCCGCCATTGCCCGTGGCTTGACGCTGTCGCCCGGCGTGTTACCCTACTTGCTGTCCCATTTCCGGCGCGACATGCGATCGCTGTCGTCGATGCTGGACTCGCTCGACCAATATTCCCTAGAAACCCAACGCCCGATCACCTTGCCGCTGTTGCGCGAGTGGTTGCAGGCGGAAGCGAAAGAATGATGAAGCTCGCCCTGTTTGACCTCGACCACACCCTGCTGCCGATCGACTCCGATTACGAATGGGGCCAGTTCCTGTGCCGGATCGGCGCCGTCGACGCGGCCGAATTTGCCCGCCGCAATGATGAATTCTTCGCCCAGTATCAGGCGGGCACGCTGGACCCGGTGGAATATCTGGAATTCTCGCTCGGCACCCTGTCCAAGTTCAGCCGCGCCCAGCTCGATGCAATGCAGGCCCAGTACATGGCCGAAGTGATCACCCCGGCGCTCCGCCCGGCCGCACGCGCGCTGCTGCAACAGCACCTGGATGCCGGCGATCTGGTCGCCATCGTCACCGCCACCAACCACTTCGTGACGGCGCCGATCGCCAAGGCGCTCGGTGTGCAGCATCTGATTGCGGCCATGCCGGAACTGGACGCCGACGGCCGCCCGACCGGCAAGCTGCTGGGTACCCCGACGCAGGGCGCGGGCAAAGTCACCCATACCAAGGCCTGGCTGGAACAGCTGGGACACACCCTGGACGGCTTCGAATCGAGCCACTTCTACAGCGATTCGCACAACGATATCCCCCTGATGTCGGTGGTCACCCACCCCGTTGCGACCAACCCCAATGCCGCGCTGAAAACGCACGCTTCAGCCCAAGGCTGGCCATTACTCGACCTATTCAATGATTAAAAAACTGATCCGCAAAATCCTGGGCACCAAAAACAAGGGCGGACGCGATACCAGCACGCCGGTGGTGCTCGGCCCCGAGCAGCACGGCATCGACCCGCGCCTGCTGTCATCGAACGCAGTGCGCGTCACCAGCACGCTGCAGGAAGCCGGCTTCGAAGCCTTCGTGGTCGGTGGCGCCGTGCGCGACCTGCTGCTGAGCGTCAAGCCGAAAGACTTCGACATCGCCACCAATGCGACCCCGGAACAGGTGCGCAAGCTGTTCCGCCGCGCCTTCATCATCGGCAAACGGTTCCAGATCGTGCACGTGATGTTCGGTCAGGACCTGCTGGAAGTGACCACCTTCCGCGGCACCACCTCGGACAACGCACCGAAGGATGAACACGGCCGCGTACTGCGCGATAACACCTTCGGCTCGCAGGCCGAAGATGCGGTGCGGCGCGACTTCACCATCAACGCCATGTACTACAACCCGGCCAATGAACAGGTGCTGGACTACCATGGCGGCATCGAAGACATCCGCGCCAAGACGCTGCGCATCATCGGCCAGCCGGAAGCGCGCTACCGCGAAGACCCGGTGCGCATGCTGCGCGTGGTGCGCTTCGCCGCCAAGCTGAAATTCACCATCGAAGAAGCCACTTCGGCGCCGATTCCTGTCATGGCGCCGCTGATCAACAACGTGCCAGCGGCGCGCGTGTTCGACGAGATGCTGAAGCTGCTGATGAGCGGCCATGCGATGGCCTGCCTGCAGCAGCTGCGCAAGGAAGGCCTGCACCATGGCCTGCTGCCGCTGCTGGACGTGGTGATGGAACAGCCGATGGGCTTCAAGTTCGTCACGCTGGCGCTGGATTCGACCGATGCCCGCATCCATGCCGGCAAGACGGTGTCGCCGGGCTTCCTGTTTGCGTCGCTGCTGTGGCATCAGGTGCTGGAAAAGTGGGAAGCCTACAAGGCGGCCGGCGAACTCCCGATCCCGGCGCTGCATCTGGCGGCCGACGACGTGCTCGATTCGCAGACCGAAAAACTGGCGCTGCAACGCAAGATCGGTTCCGACATGCGCGACATCTGGGCCATGCAGCCGCGCTTTGAACGGCGTCAGGGCAAGACCCCGCTGAAACTGCTGGAGCACCCACGCTTCCGCGCCGGCTACGACTTCCTGTTGCTGCGCTGCGCTTCCGGCGAAATCGACGCCGAGCTGGGCGAATGGTGGACCGCGTTCTACGAAGCCGAAGCCGAAGGACGCGAAGAACTGGTGGCCAGCGCCAACGCCCCGGCCGGCGGCGCCAAGCGCAAGCGCGCACCGCGCCGCGGTGGCCGCAGCAAGGGCGGCGCTGAAGGTGGTAGCGCCGAGCCACGCAACGACGGCGGCGACGCCGAATAAGCTGGTGAGTACGACTGCCTACATCGGCATCGGCGCCAATCTGGGCGATGCGCGTGGCAACGTGGCCGACGCATTGGCCCGTTTGCGCCGCCTGCCCGGTTGCACGCTGCAGGCCGCGTCCGCGCTGTACCGCACCGCGCCGATCGATTCCAGTGGCGACGATTACATCAACGCCGTGGCACGCGTCGACACCACGCTGGACGCCGAGGCGCTGCTGGCGGCGCTGCACCAGATCGAACTGGCGCACGGCCGCGAGCGGCCATACCGCAACGCCCCGCGCACACTGGATCTGGATGTGCTGCTGTATGGCGATGCACAGATCGACAGCCCGACCCTGACCGTGCCCCATCCGCGCATGACCGAGCGCGCCTTCGTGCTGGTACCGCTGCTGGAACTGGCACCACAGGTCAACATTCCCGGCCAGGGCCCGGCGCAGGCCTATGCGGCCAGCGTGGCCGGCCAATCCATCACCCGGCTCGATTAAACCGCCCTGAATTCCCCCCGCCGCGGCAGGCTGACAGACAAAGGTCTACACTAACGCCGTCGGACAACACAACTTTTGAGGATCCCCATGTCTGGTTATTTGCAAGGAAACGAAATGGCTGCAAGCCAAAAGCCTGCCGCTGCGGCGACGCCTGCACCGTCCAAGCCGGTCGCGACCAAAGCCGTCACCATCCCCACGCTGAACGCACTGCGCGCCGCTGGTGAGAAAATCACCATGCTGACCTGCTACGACGCCAGCTTCGCCGCGCTGATGGACCGCTGCGGCGTGGAAGTACTGCTGATCGGCGACTCGCTCGGCATGGTCTGCGCCGGCCATAACTCGACGCTGCCGGTAACGGTGGCCGAAGTGGCCTACCACACCGCCTCCGTAGCGCGTGGCAGCAAATCCGCGATGATCCTGGCCGACATGCCCTTCGGCAGCTATGCCACGCCGGAAACGGCCTTCAACAACGCCGTCCAGCTGATCCAGGCTGGCGCCCACATGGTCAAGCTGGAAGGCGGCGCGTGGCTGGCCGACACCGTGCGCTTCCTGACCGAACGTTCGGTGCCAGTGTGCGCCCACCTCGGCCTGACGCCGCAATCGGTGCACACGCTGGGCGGCTACAAGGTACAAGGCAAAACGCTGGAAAGCGCCGACTTGCTGAAAGCCGACGCGCTGAAACTGCAGGCCGCCGGCGCCGCGATGGTGGTACTGGAGGCGATCCCTACCCAGTTGGGCAAGGAAGTCACCGAGTTGCTGACGATCCCGACGATTGGCATCGGCGCCGGTCCCGACTGCGCCGGTCAGGTACTGGTGATGCATGACCTGCTGGGCGTATTCCCGGGCCGCAAAGCGCGTTTCGTGAAGAACTTCATGGACGGCCAGACCAGCATCGACGCCGCCATCAGCGCCTACGTCGCCGCCGTCAAGGACGGCAGCTTCCCGGCGCTGGAGCACTGCTTCTAAGCCAGCATCGAGCCGGTACGATGCGGAACAAGCACATCGCATCCAAATGCCGTTGAGTTAAGCCGCAGATCGGCTGGCAAACCCCACCGACGCAAAGCCGGGGTCAGACCCGCCGGGTCTGACCCCAGATCTTGTCTTGGGGTGCAAGCGCACCCTACGGCACCTTAAGTTAACGGCATGAGGGAGGCCGAGGGCATGCGCTGCCAGTCATGCCTCACGGAATGCGGTAGCGGCGGCCATAACCGCGTCAGGTTCCCTCTCTGCAAAGCCCCAAGCGGACTGAGACCGTGCAGTGACAGCCTGGGATTGGTAGAGAATTGCCACTTACTGGCGCCGGCCAAGTCACCCAACTCTTTACTTAAAGCCTCCAGTTGCCTGCGCTGCAGTGCCAGATCCGCAAAGAACGCCGGGTATCCGCCGCTCCCTTGTCGCCTTCGTGATGGCTTGGGGACGGACCTGCAGACATTCCGCCACAGTTCCCAGCCCGTCGTCCTCGCGCAAGCGGGGCCCCATACTGACTGTCCATACCTGGTCAGCATGGATTCCCGCCTGCGCGGGAAAGACGAGTCAGCGACTGCGGCAGCTTCCCCTAACGGCGTTAGCAAACACCTGCGCCTACCAGTGGCGTCGGCGACGCACCAAGCTCCCGCACACAGTCATCAAATACCGCCAGCAGCCGGGCCACATCATCGGCCGTCGTCTGCGGGCAGACCAGCAGCATGTTGTGGAATGGCGTAATCAGCAGCCCGCGATTCAGCAGGTACAAATGGATCACCTGTTCCAGCGCGCTGTCCAGCCCCGCTTCCGCTTCGCTGCCATTGCGCGGCGGTTCGGCGCAGAACTGGAACTCGGTGCGCGCGCCAACCTGCGTCACACACCACGGCAGCTGGTAGCGCGCGATCACCGCACGCAGCCCGTCCGCCAGCTGTCCGGCCAGCGCAAACATGTGCTGGTAAGCCGATTCCGTCATCACCTGTTCCAGATTGGCCCGCATCGCCGCCATTGCGAACATGTTCGCGCTGAGCGTGGTGCCGACGCCGGAATGGCCGGGCGGCGCATCGCGCTTGGCCTGTTCCACCTTGCGCGCCAGATCCAGCGTCATGCCATACACCGCACACGGAATGCCGCCGCTGATCGGTTTCCCCAGCACCAGCGCATCCGGCTGCAGGCCGTGCGCCTGCGCATAGCCTCCGGGACCGCTGCTAATCGTATGGGTCTCGTCCATCACCAGCAAGGTGCCATGCTGGCGGATGATAGCCTGCGCCGCCTCCCAGTAACCGGGCTGCGGCAGCACCATACCGATATTGGTCATCACCGGCTCGGCCAGCACGCAGGCCACATCGCCCTGCGCCAGCGCCGCATCGAGCGCCGCCAGATCATTGAACTCCACCACCACCGTATGTGCGGTCAGGTCATGCACCTGCCCCAGCAGACTGTCACGCTGGGTCGGTACGCCGCCGATCAGGTCCACGAACACGTCGTCCACGGTACCGTGGTAACAGCCATTAAACACCAGCACCTTGCTGCGTCCCGTGGCAGCGCGCAGCCAGCGCAGCACGAAGCGGTTGGCATCCGAGGCCGACAGCGCGAACTGCCAGTACGGCAGACCAAAGCGGCGCGCCAGTTCAGCCGCGACCGGGGCTGCGTCTTCCGATGGCAGCATGGCGGTATAACCACGCGTGGCCTGACGGGCAATCGCGGCCGCCACCGGCGCCGGGGAATGGCCGAACATGGCGCCCGTATCGCCAAGGCAGAAGTCGACGCACTCATGGCCGTCAGCATCGCGGAAGCGCGCGCCCGAGGCCTCGGCCACGGCCAGCGAGAACGGCGTCGACCAGTCGTTCATCCAGTGCATCGGCACGCCGAACAGCATGTGACCGGCCGCCTGCGCCGCCAGTTCCGCCGAGCGCGGATTGCGCGCCACATAGCTGGCGCGTTCGGCCACGCCGAGCGCCTGCGCGCGTGACCAGTCGATGCCGTGGCGCAGGGCGCCGCTTGTTGAGGTGTCACTCATGCTTGTCTCCTTACACCAGCAGCATCAGGTGTTCGCGCTCCCATGAGCTGATCACCCGGCTGTAGGTGGCAAATTCCAGTTCCTTGACCTCGCAGAACGCCTGCACAAACAGCTCGCCAAGGATTTCGCTGAGCGGCTTGCACTCGCGCAGGCGCGAGATCGCGTCTTCCAGATTGCGCGGCAACTGGTCATGCACATGCTCGGCGCTGTCGGCGGTCGGCTCGGACGGCAGCAAACCTTGCGTCATGCCGAGGTAGCCGCAGGCCAGCGTGGCCGCCATCGCCAGATACGGATTGACATCCACACCCGGCACCCGGTTTTCCAGACGGCGGTTGGCAGGCGAGGAATTCGGCACCCGGATACCGCAGGTGCGGTTGTCATAACCCCAGTGCACATTGGTCGGCGCCGACATGAAGCGCGACAGGCGGCGATAGGAATTGACGTGTGGCGCCAGCAGCAGCGTGGCCGGTGCCGTGTACTTTTCCAGCCCGGCGATATAGTGGAAGAACAAGGGGCTGGCGCTGCCATCGGCCTGACTGAAGATGTTGGCGCCGGTCGCCACATCGAGCACGCTCTGGTGGATATGCATGGCGCTGCCCGGCTCCGTCTCCATCGGCTTGGCCATGAAGGTGGCAAAAATCCCGTGCCGCAGCGCAGTCTCGCGCACGGCGCGCTTGAACAGGAACACGCGGTCGGCCAGTTCCAGCGCGTCGCCGTGGGTGAAGTTGATCTCCATCTGGCCAGCGCCCGCCTCATGGATCAGCGTTTCAACACCCAGATCATGCTGCTTGCAGAAAGTCGACAGCTCAAGGAAGAAGGGGTCGAAGTCATTCACCGCGTCGATCGAATACGACTGCCGTCCCGATTCGACCTTGCCGCTGCGGCCCAGCGGCGGCACCAGCGGCTCGTGCGGATTGGCGCTGCGCGCCCCCAGATAGAACTCCATCTCGGGCGCCACCACCGGCTGCCAGCCGCGCTGCGCATACAGTGCCAGCACGCGGCGCAGCACGGCGCGTGGCGACAGGCCGACCGGCGAGCCATCAAAATTCTGGCAATCGTGAATCACCAGCGCCACGTTTTCGGCGGCCCACGGTACTTGTCGCAGCGTCGCCAGATCGGGCACGCAAATCATGTCCGGGTCGGTGGCGCCGGTATAAGGCGTGTTGTTAGGCTGCTCGCCGTTGACGGTGTTGAGCAGTACGCTTTTCGGCAATCGCATCTGACCTTCGTTCAGGAACAAATCCTTCGGCAGGATTTTGCCCCGGGCAATACCGGTCATGTCGGCGATTACGCATTCCACCTCGTGGATATTGCGTTCGCTGAAAAAGTCGCGCAGTGCTTGGCTCATTGGTGCTCTCCTTGGTTTACAACAAATCCTTGATGCGGTGGTACAGCATGCCCAGCACCAGCGCCGGGGTGCGCATGGCAGCGCCGCCGGGGAAGCTGTGATGGCGCAGCTTGGCCAGCAGGTCAAAGCGCCCCGCCTGTCCGGCGATCGCTTCGGCGGCCAGCTGGCCGGCCATGCCGGTCAGTGCCAGCCCGTGGCCGGAAAAGCCCTGCAGATAATACAAATTGGGATCGAGACGGCCGAAGTCCGGGCCGCGATTCATGGTGATGTCGACGAAGCCGCCCCACGCATGCGGCACTGCCAGATCATCAAGCTGCGGGAACACGGCCAGCATGCGCCGCCGCATGCTCTCCACCAGATTCAGTGGCGTGGCACCGCTGTAGCTGACGCGCCCACCAAACAGCATGCGGTGGTCGGCGGTAGGACGGAAGTAGTCGAGCACAAAATTGGTGTCGCAGACGGCGGCGCGATGGCGTATCAGCGCAGCGACGCGCTCCTCGCCCATCGGTTCGGTGGCCACGATGTAAGTCCCGACCGGCATGATGCGGCTGCCGATATCAGGCGCCACCGCCTTGCCGTATTCATTCAGGTAGACATTCCCGGCCAAGACCACGAAATCGCAGGCCACTTCGCCATGGGCAGTCCGCACGATCGGCTGGGCGCCGCGCTGCACGCTGGTGACCGGTGAGTTTTCAAATATCTCGACGCCGGCTTCGCGCGCTGCCTTGGCCAGACCGAGGCAGTATTTCAGCGGGTGCAAATGGCCGGAGCGCGGATCATACAGACCTGAATGGAAACGCTCACTGGCGATCC
>JBGSBQ010000123.1:0-8383 GCA_041730475.1 Sphingomonadaceae bacterium | reverse complement strand
CGCCGAAGCCGAAGACGCTCGAGAGCATCGCGAGCCTCTGTTACCTGTGGGAACGAGAGCCCGACTGCAAGGCGCTCGTGCTCACGAAGAAGTCCGCGGTACGCCAGTGGGTGGACGAGTTCAAGCGGTTAACGACACAAGATTGATTCTACCGCAACGCTGGCGCCACAGATACCAGCCCAGCCCGGGCAGCTGCATGACCACCAGCACGCCGAACGCGACCCGGTAAGCCAGCGCCGGATATTGTTGCAGCAGGTTGGGCCGCCAGCAGCCGACAATCTGGCCAAAGCCGGCCTGCACCGCGAATGCACCGAGGAAGATCAGCAGGTTCAGACAGGTGGCGGCACGCCCGGTCAGCGCCGGCGGCATGGTCTGGGCCACGATCGCATATTCGATGCCGGTGATGGTGCCGACCAGCGTAAACAGCACGGCCAACAACTGGAAGCTGGGTGCGTAGCTGATCACAAAGCCGGTCTGCACCGCGATGAACAGCGCAATGCCGACCGCCGCCACGCGGATCGGGGCGATGCCGCGCCGTCCGGCCCATTCGGTCAGCATGCCGACGCCGATGGCACCGAAGATGATGGCGGCCATGCCGAGGTACAGCAGATAGGCCACCGCCTCCTCCGAAAAATGGGCCACGTCGCTGAGCCAGCGGCCGATCCACAGGCCCTGGATGCCGAAGAAAATGGTGTGCGGCACCAGCACCAGCGAGGCCGTCTCGCGGAAGGCGCGGTCGCGGTAGACATCGAGCAGGGCCTGCCAGCGGAACGGCGTGCGCGCTGGCAGCCGGCCACTGGGTGCCAGCAGGTAGATCAGGCCACCGACCGCCAGCGCCGCCGCTGCCAGCACAAGGAACAGGCCACGCCAGTCGGTGTAGTGCAGCGCCAGCCGCACCGGCAAGGTGGCCGAGGCGGCGCCCAGGCCGCCGACCGCGATCAGGTAGCCATGCACCGACGGCAGCCGCGCCGGCGCGATCCAGGTCGAGATCGCCTTCACGGCCGACATGAAGCAGCCGCCCAGTCCGAGTCCGATGACGAAGCGCGCACCGACCAGCTGCGCGAAGTCCTGACCACCGGCGAAGGCCAGCGCACCCACTGCGGCCACCACCAGCATCACCAGCTGCACCCGGCGCGGGCCATAGCGGTCGAGCGCAATCCCGACCGGCAGCTGGGCCAGCGCAAACGCGCAAAAGAAGGCGCTGGTCAGCAGCCCCAGTTGCCCCGGACTGAGGGCCAGCGCCGCCACCAGCTGCGGCGCCAGCATCGCGTTCACGGTGCGCATCAGGCTCGATAGATAATGACCGAGCGCGAATGGCAGGAACACCATGCAGAACACTTCCCGGCCCGACAGCTGCAGCGTGCTGGGAGTGGCGCGAGCGGCGGGCATGTGCGGCTCCTCAGGCGCTGGCCGCGCCACTGTGACGCTGCGGTAGCAGCGGGATCACCTTGCGGCCGGACGGCGTGGCGCGCGCCAGCTCCGGATGCTCTTCCTCGAAGAAGAACTTGTCCTTGCCAAAGGCCGGCTTCAGGTCATCCATCCAGGTTGCCTGCGCGTCGTAGCGCGCATAGAACGGCTTGCGCACCCAGTCGGGATTGCGGGCCTGCAGGAACTGCAGGGCGAACACCTTCTCGCCGCCGATGGTGGCGACGCCATCGATCACCACCTTGCCGGGGAAGGCGCTCATCGACGGCCCGCGCACGGTGCGCGCCAGCCCGGAGACCAGCTGGTAGGCCTGCTGGAAGATCTCGTGTGCGCGCGCCAGCGGCAGCTGGAAGTACTCGCGCGGCCCGGTGTCACGCTCGACGAACATGTAGTACGGGATGGCGCCCAGCCGCACCCCGGTTTGCCACAGCTCGGCCCACGATTGGGGATCTTCATTGATGTGGCGGATCAGCGGCCCCTGCATGCGCAAGGTGGCGCCGGTGCCGACGATGCGCTTGACGGCTTGCTGGGCGATGTCCTGGCGCAGCTCCACCGCGTGGTTGTAATGGCCCATGACAGCCAGGTTCTTGCCGCTGGCGACCACCCGCTCGAATAGCCGCAGCAGGTCGTCGGCATCAGCGTCGCTGACGAAGCGCTGCGGCCAATACGCCACCGCCTTGGTGCCAATCCGGATGTTCTGGATATGCGCCAGCTCGGGCGCCAGCAGCGGTTCAATATACGCCGCCAGCGCGCGGGTATTCATGATCAGCGGATCGCCGCCAGTGATCAGCACATCCGTCACCTCCGGATGCAGCCGCAGATAGGCCGCCAGCTCGTGCGACTCGCGGGCGTCGAACTTCATGTCGTCCATGCCAACGAACTGCGGCCAGCGGAAGCAGAAGGTGCAATACGCGTGGCAGGTCTGGCCGGCGCTGGGGAAGAACAGCACGGTCTCCTTGTATTTGTGCTGCAGGCCGCGCAGCGGCGCATCGTTGACGCGCGGCACGTTGTGCGTCATCTGGCCGGCCGGATGCGGGTTCATGCGCAGCCGGATCTTGCGCACCAGCGCCACCAGCGCGGCCTGATCGGGGCGTTCCAGCACCAGTGCGCGCAGTTGCGCGTAGTCGTCCGGCGCCAGCATGTCGCGGTGCGGGAAGGTCAGGCGGTAGATGGGGTCGTCGGGAATGTTGTTCCAGTCGATCAGGTGGTCCATCACATAGGCATTGGTGCGGAACGGCAGCACGTGGGATACCACCTGCACCGCTTCCTGCAGGTCGGGCGGCAGCCACTCCCACTGGCGCGACTGGGCGATGGTCTGGCGGATATACGGCTTGAACTTGGTGGGTAACTGGGCGGTTTGCATGGCAACTCCTATCGCAGGATGGGCGGGGAATTCCATGCTAGGCCGCAGGCGCTGGCGTCGATTGCCACAAGTCAACTGACCACAGGAAAGATTTCACTGAGAAATAAATCCTTGACGCAACGTGACTGTGCCGCCACTGCCGGCCACGCATCCGGTCCCTGCTTGCGTTAGCGCAATTGGAGCGCGGACGGCGGGCGTAGAGTACCTCATGCCTTCGGGCAACGCCCGTCATCCCACCTGGAAGGAAGTCGCCATGAACACCCTGTGCTCCACCCTGCTGCTGGCCGCCGTGGCCAGCATGGCCACGCTGGCCCCCGCCGCCCATGCCGCCGAGCCCACCGAAAAAGACGCCATCGCCATGGCCGAGCGCGGCGCGGCCTACATGAAGGCGCATGGCAAGGATGAAATGATGAAGAAAATCAGCGCCAAGGATCCGGACTTCGTACAGGGTTCGCTGTACGTCGACATGCGCGACCTGCACACCGGCATCGTGCTGGCCCATCCGATCAATCCGAATATCGTCGGCAAGGACCTGACCGACGTACCGGATGCCAGCGGCAAACGCTATCGGCGCGAGATCATCGAACTGGCCGCGAAACAGGGCCACGGCTGGGTCGACTACCAGTACAAAAACCCCGCCAGCGGCAAGATCGAACCGAAGACCACCTACATCCTGCGGGTCGGCGATGTGGTGCTGGAAGCTGGCATCTACAAAAAATAGGGCACCCTATGCTGAACAGATTACGGATCGGCCCCAAGCTGCTGCTGGCGCCCGGCCTGGTGTTGCTGCTGCTGATCGCTACGGCGGCTGGGGCCTACTATGGCATGGTGCGCCAGAACGCCTCGCTGGAAAACCTGGTGCAGGTACGCGCCGCACGCCTGAAGGCGGCAGCCACCATCGCGGGCGACGCCAAGTACGCGCACGCCCACGCCTACCAGCTGCTGGCCTGGGTCAACGGCAGTTTCGCGCCGGCCCGGCTGGAAGCGCTGATGCGCCAGATCCGCGCCAGCCATGCCCACATCGCGCAGCAACTGACGCAGCTGGCCAGCATCGCCGATGCCGAGGAAGGCCGCATCGTCGCCAGTTCCATGCACTCGCTGACGGCCTACCGCAAGGCAGTGGCCGACACCATGGAAATCGCCCAGCTGGACCAGTCGATCGCCACCAATTCGATGGCCACGGCCGAAAAGCAGTTCGTCCAGCTGGACGCCGAGCTGGCGCAGCTGGCAGCGCTGCAGCAGCGCCTCAGCGAACGGGCACACGCCGAGGCCAAGGCCGAATTTCACGCGCTGGGACTGAGCATGGCGGTCGTGGTGCTGCTGTCGATCGCGCTGTCGCTGCTGGTGACGATGGCGGTGCGCGCCGCCATGCTGCGTGACGTGCACGCGATTGCCGCTGTGGTCGAAGCGCTGGCCGAGGGCCGGCTGGCCGGCAGCGGCGGCAATGCGGGACGCGATGAAATCGCCGATACCGCGCGCACGCTGGACCGCAGCATCGCCCAGTTGCGCCAGACGCTGCAAACCATCCTCGGCGCGGTGCGCTCGATCGATACGGCGGCGCACGAAATCGCCAGCGGCAACCTCGACCTGTCGACCCGCACCGAACTGCAGGCCGGGTCGCTGGAACAGACCGCCAGCGCCATGGCCAGCCTGACGCTGGCCGTACGCGACAACGCCACCCATGCGCAGCAAGCCTGCGAGCTGGCGGCCAGTGCCTCGACGCTGGCGCAGCGCGGCGGCGCCGCCGTCGGCGATGCGGTGGCCACGATGGATGCGATCCGCGCCAGTTCGCGCCCGATTGTCGACATCATCGCCGTCATCGACGGGATTTCCTTCCAGACCAATATTCTGGCGCTGAACGCGGCGGTGGAAGCGGCCCGCGCCGGCGAACAGGGGCGCGGCTTTGCCGTGGTGGCGGCCGAAGTGCGCACGCTGGCGCAGCGTTCGGCGGCGGCGGCGCGCGAAATCAAGACGCTGATCGCGGCTTCGGTGGCCACCATCGACAGCGGCAGCGTCTCGGTGCAGCAGGCCGGTGCCAGCATGGGCGATATCGTGGCCTCGGTGCAGCAGGTGAATGACATCATTGCACGCATCAGCACGGCCAGCGCCGAGCAGGCCCAGGGCATCGCCGAAGTCAACCAGGCGGTCGGCCAGATGGATGACATGACGCAGCAGAACGCGGCGCTGGTCGAGCAGGCGGCAGCGGCGGCGGCCAGCTTGCAAGACCAGGCGGTCAATCTGTCGCGCGCGGTGGCCGTGTTCCAGTGCGATCCGGCCACGCCAGCCGCCGGTGCCAGTGCCAGCGGCATGGCGCGGTCGCCGGCCGAACGGCGCAAGCCGGACAGCCATGGCACGCCGCTGCGCGCCAGCCCGGCGCGCAGCGGCAGCGAGCGCTGGGCACGCAAGGCCTGAGCGGCGCGGGACCACCCAGTGTCCAGCACCGCAGCATGGCCGACATCAGGTCGCAGCCCCGCCCTGCAATTGGCCGCGCCAGCCCGCGAGATGTGATATCGCAACGTCGCCAAGGCTGCGGCACGGACGCGGCCGGTGCCGGCCTTCACCCCCACGGCAGATCCGGGGGCAGACCCTAATGCCGTTAAGGCGCAGATCTGCTGGCAAACCCCACCGACGCAAAGCCGGGGTCAGGCCCGCCGGGTCTGACCCCAGGTCTTGCCTTGGGGTGCAAGCGCACGCTACGGCACTTTAGCTTAACGGCATCCGGGTCTGACCCCGAGGTTACGCCGGTGGGGGTTAGATTGTCATGGACACCATACTGACCTCCTGCGCGGACCAGCGACGCCGCCATTTCGCGACAAAATATGGCGCTGACGGCACATTTTCCGCGCAAATTCGCGCCCGGCGGGCGCGGTTGCGGCGATAATCTAGGGATGCAAGCCGCTAGGGCGAGCGGCGGAATTACAGCAAAAAAGTTGCCGCTGGTTTATAGTATTGCTGTTTCCCGTATGCACGGTTGTCATCGACAATCCGCCCGACCATCCCAGAAGACCGCCATGACGACAGTAGCAGCCACAACTTTGCCCCGTGAAAATACGGTGGAAGATGCGCTGATGCGCTCGATCCGTATTCCCCCTCGGCCCAGCCTGCTGGTCGACCTGCAACAGGAACTGGCCAAGGCAGATCCGTCGCCACGGGTCGTGGCGCGCATCATCGGGAATGACGTCGGCATGTCCGGCGCACTGCTAAAACTGGCCAATTCGCCGTTCTTTGGCGCGGCCCGCAAGGCCAAGTCGGTCGAGCAAGCCATCAATTTCCTCGGCGTCGACCAGTGCGCGGCGCTGCTGACCGGCTTGCTGGCACGCCAGGCCATCGAGGGCAATGATGCCGAACTGAACACATTCTGGGAAACCTCGGCGCGCCGGGCCCAGGCGCTGGTGTTCACCTCGCGCAAGCTGCGCATTGCCCCGCCCGACATCGCCCACACCTTCGGCCTGTTCTGCGATATCGGCGTGCCGCTGCTGATGAACCGCTTTGCCGACTATGGCGTCACGTACGCCGACGCCAGCCGCGATGCCGAGCGCTTGTTTACCGCGGTCGAAGATGCGCGCCACCAGACCAACCATGCCGCCATCGGCTGCCTGCTGGCGCGCAACTGGGGCCTGTCGCCTGATGTATCATGGGCGATCCTGCTGCACCACGATTACCGGGTGCTGGACGACCCGGCCACCGACGACGCGGTACGCTCGCTGGTGGCGCTGTCGCTGCTGGCCGAAAAAGGCATCCAGCGCTATCACGGCAACAGCGTCTCGCTGGAGTGGGACAAGGGCGGCGCGCGTGCCTGCGCCCACCTTGACCTGTCCGAAGACGAACTGTCCGACCTGCTGGAGGAACTCAACGACGCCTTCCACCAGGACCACTCCTAATTCTCCCCACCGAGTTCCATGCCCAAAAATAAGCGTCCCGCCCCCCGCAAGTCCGCCACCTCCCCGGAAGTCATCGACGAACAGAATGCCCTGATCCTGAGCCAGCTGGCGCTCGACTTGTCGGAACGCGAGGAGTACCACGCCGAGGACGAGATCCTGCGCCAGAAGGACCTGGACTTCAAGCGCCTGCTGCGCAAGCTGCTGAACCAGCACAAGGACGAAGTGCTGTACAGCGCCATCGAACTGGCGCAGGACGAGGCGATCGAAGCGTGGACGCTGCTGCGCGAGGCCGTCGCCGAAGAAGCCGGCACGCTGCTGCTGCGGCGCGAAGGCGCGCCGACGCTGGAAGTGAATGCGTTTGCGATTCCGCTGTTCGTGCACAGCACCGGCGGCCTCGATGCGCTGCAGGATTTCCAGGACCCGGAAGCGTTTGACGCGCTGGTGGCCAGCTTCCAGCAAGCTGGACTGGAAGGGCCGAAGGCCAAGGTGGTCCTGATCCGTCACGCTTACGATCTGAAGGAAATCGACGGCATCACCTATGGCGCCCTGCATGCGATGGTGCGCGATGCCGCCACCTCGATGACGGAAAAGAAACTGGTGCAGACGCCGGCGCTGGAGCGCAGCATGAGCGGCTGGGCGCCGTCCGCGTTTGGCGCCAGCGACAGCGCGGTCGAGCTGCGCTTCCTGCTCGGCTTTGCGCTGAAGCGCGAAGACGATCCGTTCTATCAGGTGCCAACGGATGAAGCCGCGGCCGATGCCTGGTTCGCCGCCCGCATGGCGCGCTATCAGGCCTGGACCGAGCAGTATGCGCCGCTGGTACGGCGCTGCCTGTCGGCCACGCCCGACGCGCTCAGCCTGAACTTCCTGTATCAGGACCTGTTCTTCGGCGCCAAGGAACAGGCGCTGGCCGAATATGCGACGCTGCAGATGCTGGCCGATCTGAATCACGCGCTCGAAGCGGCCCAGCTCGATCCGGCGCAGGCCAGCGTGGTGCTGGCGCCGGCCGACATCGATGGCCAGATGGTGCTGCGCGTGCAACTGAGCGCGGCGCCCGGCACGGCCGTACTGGCGATCTGCGACCGGCCGCTGGACCTGGCCGCCGATCTGGAACTGGAAGTCGACGATGTGCGCGATGCGCTGGCCAGCATCGGCATCCTCCGCGTCGCCGTGGCGCAAAAATTTGACGCCAGCGGCCAGCCGTACGACCCGCGGCCGCTGTCAATTCCCGTTTGACAGTACGGCACTAGCCGAGGATACTTTCCATCAGCGGGGTGCCGCTGGTGCCACCAGCAAGGGACTGGCCGACCGCTCCGCAGCAGATGTCTGAGGAGACTGTCATGCGTGTTGCTGCCCTCGCTATGGCGGCGCTGTCGCTGAGCGCCACCCTGCTGCTGGCCGGCTGCGCCAGCGCGCCAACGGTGGCGCCGCTGTCGGCCAGCGCCACCGCCAAGCTGTTCCGCGACAGCCGCTTCGCGCCGCCGGCCAGCCCCGTGTCCGCCGACCCCGTCTTCCGCGTCACGCCCGCCATGCAGCGTTACCTGCAGGAGGAAGTCATGCGCGGCCAGCACGGCAAGGATTTGCGCCAGGCCCTGTTCGATGCCCTGTACCGCAAGGACAAGCTGCAGCTCGAATACGATTCCGCCATGACCCGCACCGCCGAGCAAGCCTTCACGGCGCGCCGCGGCAACTGCCTGTCGCTGGTCATCATGACGGC
>JBGSBQ010000122.1:0-8391 GCA_041730475.1 Sphingomonadaceae bacterium | reverse complement strand
GGCGTGCGCCGTCCGGGGCCGGGCGCGGGGGGCCGCGGGGGGGGCGCTGCCGCTGCTCGGGGGGGCCGGGTGTGACCCCGACAATGGGCCCCAGCCCCGGCAGCGCCGGCCGGCCGGGTGAACGTCGCTCGCGGTGCGCTGCAACTCGGTCCCTGACTATCATGCCGTTACGTTAAGGCGCAGACCGGCTGGCAAACCCCACGGACGCAAAGCTGGGGTCAGACCCGGCGGGTCTGACCCCAGGTCTCGTTTTGGGGTGCAAGCGCACGCTTCAGCACTTTAACCTAGCGGCATGAGCCCCTGACTGCTCAATAGCGAGATGCTAGTCACTGGCGACCCGCTTGATGTGCGAACCTGTCAACGCCGGCTTAAACTTTTCCGGATCGCTGCCGATAACCTGTATAGAAGGCGAACGTACCCACTCTGGCGGGTCGGCCCATCACAGAAAGAGTGAGCGATGAATCCCAGTCCTATCACCAGCACCACGCCGCAAGCGGCCCATAATGAGTCCCGGGCCGTGGCCCCGGCTATCCGTCAGGCGGCAGCCAGCGCTGCAGCGGTGACGGAAACCGTGGCGGCGACCACCAAACCGGCCTCAGTTGACAAAGAGCAACTTAAGAATTCTGTCGATGAAATCAATCGCTTTTTGAAAAGCAATAGTGAAGTCCAATTCAGCATCGACGACAGCAGCGGCCAGTCCATCATCAAGGTGGTCGACACGGAAACCAAGAAAATCCTGCGCCAGTTCCCGTCGGAACAGGCACTGGAAATCGGCAAGGACTTGCAAAGTAAGAAAGGCGTGCTGCTGAAGAGCATCGCCTGAGGCACAACGCCTGTGCTTAGCGCAGCGCCCGCACGGCGCTGGCCTGCTCCAGTTTGAAGATGCTGACCGCCTGCTGCAAGGTATCAGCCTGACTGCGCAGCGACGCAGCGGCGGCGCTGGCCTGTTCCACCATCGCCGCATTTTCCTGCGTCACCCGATCCATCTCGCTCACCGCCCCACTAATCTGCTCGACGCCCAGCGACTGCTCGTCGCTGGCCCGGGCGATCTCGGCCACGATGCTGCTGACCCGCTGCACACTGCCGACCAGCCGGTCGATAGTACTGCCGGCATGGGCCACCAGCGTGACGCCCTGCTGAACTTCCCCCATCGACGCCGCAATCAGCGCATTGATTTCGCGCGCTGCCTGCGCGCTGCGCTGGGCCAAGTTGCGCACCTCGACCGCCACCACGGCAAAGCCCTGCCCCTGGGCCCCGGCACGCGCCGCTTCGACCGCCGCATTCAGGGCCAGAATATTGGTCTGGAACGCGATACTGTCAATCACCACGATGATGTCGGCGATTTTCTGCGCCGAGCCCTGAATACCCTGCATGGTGCGCACCACGTCGGCCACGGCCACGCCACCGGCGCTCGCTTCGGCCGAGGCCTGCAGCGCCAGCTGATTGGCATTGCGCGCATTGCTGGCATTCTGGTGCACGGTCGATGACAGTTGCTCCATCGAGGAGGCGGTCTGCTCCAGTGCGCTGGCCTGTGCTTCCGTGCGGGCGCTCAGGCGGGCATTGCCCTGCTCCATGCTGGCCGAGGTGGCGACGATCTGTTCGGTACAGCCGCGCACTTCGGCCACGATATGGGTCAGCGCGCCATTCATCTCGCGCAGCGAGCCAGACATCTCGCCCAGTTCATTCGCCGAGCGCACGTCAATGCGGCTACGCAGGTCGCCACTGGCGATTGCGCGCGCCATCTCGAGCGCACTGGTAATCGGGCGCAGAATGGTGCGGCTGAACAGCGTGCTGGCGATCAGGATGGCGAAGCAGATCAAGCCCATCACACCCGAGATCGCATACAGCGTGGTGCGGCTGCCGTTGGTCGCGGCCGCCGTAATGGCCGCACTGTCGTCCTTCAGCTGATCGATGGTCTGGGCCAGCAAGGCGCCGGTGGCGGCGGCCGCGCCGCTGTCGTCGCGGCGGGCGCGGGCGGGATCGGCCTGGAACGCCTGATAGGCCTGCTGATGCGCGGTCACTACCTGTGCATGGCGCCGCAGGAAGGCATCGAGCCGGGCGCCGCTGGCTGGCGTCAGCGTCGGCAACAGGGCCGCGCCCTTGCTGCTCAGCGCCTGCTCCAGCTGCTGCGTGGCGCGCCAGTGACGCGCCCGGTCCGCATCATCGGCGCCGTTGGCCAGCACGGCGCTCCAGGCCAGTTCCTTGGCCTGGTTGACCACGGCCAGATAACCGACCGCGCGCTCCTTGGCAAAACAATCCTGCACCGCGTCGCCCGAGGCTTGCACGGTCCGGTGCAGCAGGAAGGCACCGGCCAGGCCGCTGCCCACGGAAATCAGTACGGCGACGGTAAACGACAGCGGTAGCAGATGACGCAACTTCATAGTGTCTCCGGAGGCGGTGGGGGACGCTCCGGGAACCGATGGGCGCTCGCCGGACAGCTCAGCCAGCGTAGCGCATACCTTGCAGCTTGCACTGCCACCTTGGTGGCAGCGTCATCCCTGTCAAAAGGCAGAGCCCAGCCGGGCCGCCGGCCGCATCCGCGCATGCGCTGCCGGCCGGCTGCGCTGCGGTGTCAGCACCGCTGCTTCCAGCTGGAACACGCTGACGATGCGGGCCAGACTTTCGGCCTGTTCCTGCATCGATGCCGAGGCCGCAGCGGCCTGCTCCACCAGCGCCGCATTTTGCTGGGTCACGCTGTCCATGTCGCTGATCGCATGGTTGATCTGGTCGATGCCGCTTTCCTGCTCATGGCCGGCCATGGTGATCTCGGCCACGATTTCCGACACCAGCTTGACGCTGGCCACCACTTCATCCATGGTGGCGCCGGCATCATGCACCAGCTGGCTGCCGATCTTGACCTGATCCACCGAGTCAGTAATCAAGCCCTTGATTTCTTGCGCCGCGCTGGCCGAGCGCTGCGCCAGGCTGCGCACTTCGGTCGCCACCACGGCGAAGCCGCGCCCCTGCTCACCGGCGCGCGCCGCTTCGACGGCCGCGTTCAGGGCCAGGATATTGGTCTGGAAGGCGATACTGTCGATCACCCCGATGATGTCGGCAATCTTGCTCGACGACGCATTGATCGAGCCCATCGTCTGCACCACCTGCGCCACCACGGCGCCGCCCTGCACCGCCTTGTCGGACGCGGCACTGGCGAGCTGGTTGGCGCGCCGCGCATGGTCGCTGTTCTGCTTGACGGTGGAGGTCATCTCTTCCATCGACGACGCCGTTTCTTCCAGCGAACTGGCTTGCTGTTCGGTGCGGGCCTGCAAATCCAGGTTGCCACTGGCGATTTCACCGGCCGCAGCGGCAATCACTTCCGTACCGCTGCGCACCTGGCCAACGATGCCCTGCAAATTGTCATTCATTTCTTTCAGGGCCTGCAGCAGCTGGCCCGTTTCATCGGTGGTCGCGACCTCGATCTGGCTGGTCAGGTTGCCGGCCGCCACGGTCTGCGCGATCTGTACCGCGCGTTCCAGTGGCCGCGCAATCAAGCGCGCAATCCAGAACGCCTGCGCGCCGCCGATGGCGATACAGGCCACCACGATAGCCAGAATCCACCAGCGGGCGCTGTCATAGACCTGATCGCCGACCAGCCGTGCCTGTTCGCCCCCGTCGATATTCAGCTTGGCCAGTTTCTCCATGCTGGCCACCATCGCCGTATAGGTCTTCAGCGACTCGCCGCGCAGCAGCATTTTGGCTTCCTCATTCAGATTCTGGCGCGACAGGGCCAGCAACTTGCTGCTTTCGGTCAGGTACAGCGGCCACAGGCGGCTGAACTCGGCGTACTCGGTGCGCTCGCCCGGCTCCGTGATCAGCGCTTCAAAATCAGCGCGGTGCTGTTTCAAGTCCTTGGCCGCAGCCTCGATCTTCTTTTCATACGTCGCCATTTCCGCATCGGTGGTCGACAGAATGTGCTGCACTTCCTGCGAACGGTGGCGGGCAACGTCGTATTTCATCTGCAACAGCGCCTGCACGCTCGGCATCCAGTTGGTGCCGAGGTCAGTTGCTGTGCGATTGACTTTACCGAGTTCAAACACCGAGAACAGCCCCAGTCCCAGGCACAGGACCAGCAGCATGGAAAACGACAGCAACAGCTTGGAAAATAAACGCAAATTCAAAAAAGTACGCAAGGTGCAACTCCTGACAGGGGGCCGTGCCGGCAAGGCGCGCAGGCGCGATGGTGCAGCAGCATGGCCGGGGCAAAGCGGACAAAGCTCACGGAGTGCGGTGAGGCGGAAGTGGGAATGGTTGCGCGGGGCTGGGCGCAGGATGACGGTGGCAGAGGCGTGGCGCTCAGGATAATGCTAACCGGCAATTATCACGAATTGTAACATGCATTTCCATTAACATCGTGAATTTATTGCGCGGAGGCAAGCACACAACGTACATCCAACGCACATCCAACGCATTCTGATCAGAACAGCGTGCCCTGTACCGTGGTCAGCTGGGCGAAACTATCGTGCATCGGCAACAGGATGGCATCGGCGATCGGCTGCAATTGCTTGCTCAGGTAATGTTCGTAGTCGATCGGCGACTTCAGCACTTCCAGCGGCTCGGGGCCATTGCTGGTCATCACATAGCTGATCCAGCCACCGTGCTGGTAGCGCAAGGGCCGCTGCAGCGACAGGTTGTAGGCATCGGCCAGCTTCGCCGCCCGTACCTGCGGCGGCACGTTGACCTGATACTCGTCGAGCCGCTGGCGCAGCCGCTTGCGGTACACCAGCAGCGCGTCGAACTGGCCGGCGCGGGTCTGGCGCACATACTCGCGCACATAATCCTGATACGGTTCGCCCTTGAAGATGCGCAGGAACAAGCCTTGCTGGAACTGCTGCGCCAGCGGGGTCCAGTCGCTGCGCGCCACTTCCAGACCGCGATAGATCACCTCCTCTTCACCGCGGGCATTCAGCGTCAGCCCGGCGTAGCGCTTCTTGCTACCCAGTTCGGTGCCGCGGATGGTCGGCATGAAAAACTTCTGGTAGTGGGTATCGAACTCGATCTCCAGATGGCTGTCCAGCCCCAGCTGCTGTTGCAGCGTGCTGCGCCACCACTGGTTAATCAGGTCGGCCAGTCCTTGGCCGATGGCCAGCGCCTCCGCGTTGGCATGCTCTTTCTTGAGCCAGATGAAGATGGAATCGGTATCGCCATAAATCACGTCATAGCCCTGCTGCTCGACCAGCGTACGGGTCAGCTTCATCATCTCGTGGCCGCGCAGCGTCACCGAGGACACCAGCTTGGGATCGAAGAAGCGGCAATCGGGCGAACCCAGCACGCCACAGAAGGAATTCATCAGCAGCTTCAGCGCCTGTGACAAGGGCTCGTTGCGACTGCGCTTGGCCGCATCACGGCCCTGCCACAGCTGGGTGGTGATGGCCGGCAGGCAGTGGCGGGTACGCGAGAACATGGCGCCGCGCATGCCCGGCACGGTGTCGGCGGAATCGGGCGCGGCGGCGCCGACCACATAGCCGACCGGATCGACCAGGAAGGTGCGGATGATGGACGGGTACAGGCTTTTGTAGTCCAGCACCACCACCGAGTCATACAGGCCGGGACGCGACTCCATGACGAAGCCGCCTGGCGACGACGCGCCCTGCACATCGCCGACGCTGGGCGCGACAAAGCCTTCGCGGTGCATGCGTGGCAGGTAGTGGTGGCTGAAGGCGGCGATCGAACCACCCATGTGGTCGGCCGTCAGGCCGGTCACCATGGAACGCTCGACCATGAAGGCCATCAGGCCGGCGTGCGCGAAGATGCGCGTCACCAGCTCGCAGTCTTTCAGGTTGTACAGCGCCAGCGCCGGTTTGTCGTGACGGAAGCGGCGCTCGATTTCAGCCATCTTGTCGTAGGCGTCGCCGATATCCTTACCCTCGCCCAGCATGGTCTGCGCCACGTTTTCCAGACTGAAGGACGGAAAGCTCCACGAGGCGGCGCGCAGCGCTTCAATGCCGTCGATGGCGATACGCCCGGTCAGCGCTGCAAACACATGCTGCTCGCGCACATGGTGGGCGCGCCATTCGACCGGCTTGCCCTCGCGGCCCAGCAACAGCGGGATCTTGTACTTGTCAGCGTTTTTCTGCAGCACGCGCAGGTCGAACTGGATCACGCTCCAGCCGATGATGACATCCGGATCATGGCGCTGGAACCAGGCATTCAGCTTCTCGATCAGCTGGCGCGGCGTGGCGCAGTATTCCAGTGCAAAGTCCAGCGCGGGCGCCTGCTCGGGCGCGGGCCCCAGCATATACACCTGACGCTGGCCGCAGCCCTCCAGCGCGATCGAATACAGGTCTTCGTAGGCGCTGGTTTCGATGTCGAGCGACACCAGCTTCAGTGCCGGGCGATAGTCGGGCGCCGGTTTCAGCTTACAGTCGCTGACGGTATGGCCCTGCTCAACGCCGCCCTCCCACTGCACCGCCCCGGTGATGAAGCGCTCCATCAGGTAACGTTCGGGCGGACGGATATCGGCTTCGTACAACTGGATACCGCCCTCGCGCAGCTTGCGCTCCAGCGCCGTCAACTGCTTGTAATGGCTGGCGTACAGGCCGACCACGGGCTGGTTGTCGAAGTTCTTCAGCGCCAGCTCGCGCAGCGCGATGGCGTCCGCAAAACTATTGGCCAGCTGGGCCTCGATCGCCGGGCGCAGGCTGGCCTCGGCGAAGGCGACCGAAGTCTGCGAGGTCAGGCGGATCTTGCGCGGTCCGTCGTCGGTCGCCAGCCAGAATTCTATCTCGGTGCCATTCCGCGTATCGCGCCAGTGGCGCGTCAGAATAAAGCCCTGCCCGGGGGAGTCCGCCACGATGCAACCTGCTTGCTGAAAATGGCCGCATTATACTGTACATAAGCACAGTCAGCGCGGCCATTCAGAGTACCTCAGGCCAGCCGCAGGGCCAGCGCCACCAGCGTCACCAGCAGCACGGGCAAGGTCAGCACGATGCCGGCCCGGAAGTAATAGCCCCACGAGATATGGATACCCTTGCCGTCGAGGACGTGCAACCATAACAGCGTGGCCAGGCTGCCGATCGGCGTGATCTTCGGACCGAGGTCGCTGCCGATCACGTTCGCGTACACCATGGCTTCCTTGACCACGCCCTGCGCCGTGCTGGCCTCGATCGACAACGCACCGATCAGCACCGTCGGCAGGTTGTTCATGATCGACGCCAGGATCGCGGTCATGAAGCCGGTGCCGAGCGCGGCGCCCCACACGCCATAAGTCGCGCACTGGTTCAGCGCCGCCGTCAGCCACGCCGTCATGCCGGCATTGCGCAGACCGTACACCACCAGATACATCCCCAGCGAAAACACCACGATATGCCAGGGCGCGTCGCGCATCACTTCCCGGGTCGAGATGCGGTGGCCGCGCGCCGCCACCGTCAGCAGCAGCAGCGCGCTGACGCCGGCCACGGCGCTGATCGGCACACCGAGGCGCTCCAGCCAGAAGCAGCCCACCAGCAGCAGGCCCAAGACCCACCAGCCGGTAACAAAGGTGGCACGGTCATGGATTGCATCCTGCGGCGTCTTCAGTTGCGCCATATCGTAGTCCTGCGGGATATCGCTACGGTAGAACAGCATCAGCGCCGCCAGCGTGGCCGCTACCGCCACCAGATTCACCGGCGCCATCACGGCGGCATAGCTGGCGAAGCTCAGGCCAAAGTAATCGGCGGAGACGATGTTGACCAGATTCGACACCACCAGCGGCAGGCTGGCGGTATCGGCGATGAAGCCGGCCGCCATCACAAAGGCCAGCGTGGCGCGTGGTGGGAAGCGCAGCGCGCGCAGCATGGCGATCACGATCGGCGTCAGGATCAGCGCCGCACCATCGTTGGCGAACAGGGCCGAGACGGCGGCACCGAGCAGTACCAGCAGGGAAAACAGCAGCTTGCCGCTACCGCGTCCCCAGCGCGCCACATGCAGGGCGGCCCACTCAAAGAAGCCGGCCTTGTCCAGCAACAGGCTGATGATGATGATGGCGACAAAGGTTCCGGTGGCATTCCAGACGATGTGCCAGACCACAGGAATATCGCCGACGTGGATCACCCCGGCCAGCAGTGCCACCACGGCACCGGCGGCGGCGCTCCAGCCAATGCCGAGGCCGCGCGGTTGCCAGATAACGAGAATCAGCGTGGCCAGAAAAATCAGCAAGGCGCTCAGCATGCGGGGGCTCCGATGCTGCCGATGCGGTCCAGTTCCGCTTTCAATGCGGCGCGGTCATCTGCCAGCTGTGCCAGCGGCAGCGCCAGAAACGCTTCGATGCGGGCACGCAGGGTTGCGTAGGCCAGCTCGAAAGCGGCGTCGATTTCTTCAGGCGTGCCCACCACATGACTAGGATCTTCCACGCCCCAGTGAGCGCGCAGGGCCGGCCCCAGATAGGCCGGGCAGGTTTCGCCGGCGGCGCTGCCG
>JBGSBQ010000121.1:0-8446 GCA_041730475.1 Sphingomonadaceae bacterium | reverse complement strand
CAGCGGCGCGTGGCGGCCTCGATGCCGGCTGGCCGCGTTTGAGCGCCTTCCTGGCGAGCATCCACAGCCGCCCGGCGTTCCAGCGTGCGCTGGAGCGCGGCGGCCCGTACGAGCTGCTGAAATAAGGCTTAGCAAATAGTGGGGAAGTGGGGGGGGCTATATCCTCCGTCAAGCAGTTGCGAGCGGTGCGGGACCATAGATTGTCCCGTCGCGCAGCATGGCGGACATGACGTTGCAACGCCGCCGTTTTCTGAAATGGCCACCAGCGCTTGCGGTAGCCCCACAGCAAAGCAGGGGTCAGACCCGGCGGGTCTGACCCCAGGTCTTGTCTTGGGGTGCAAGCGCACGCTTCGGCACTTTAAACTGACGGCATTAGGGGCTGACCCCAGGGTTATGCCGTTGAATAAAGCGGTGCGGTAAAATGGCGGCCTGAACCACCTGCCTTCCTGATTATGGCCCGACTCCTCGCCATCGACGGCCTGAATATTGTGCGCCGCGTGTATGAAGCCAGCCCGGAACCGGATAGTCCGGAAAAGGCTGACATCGCGCTGCGCCATGCGCTGTCCTCGTTCCGTAAACTGATTACCGACCACGCGCCCAGCCATGTGCTGCCGGCCTTCGATGTTGGCGGCCCGACCTGGCGCCACGCGCTGTATGACGGCTACCGCGCCGGCCGCGCACCGATGCCGGCGCCGCTGCGGGCCGCGCTGCCGGCCTTCTACGACAAGCTGGCCGGCGTCGGCCTGCAGGTGGTGGCGGTACCGGAAGTCGAGGCCGACGACGTGATCGGCACCGTGGTGCTGCGCTGGCTGGCCGAGGGCCGCGGCGAAGCCACTATCGCCAGCACCGACAAGGATTTGCATGGCCTGATCGCGCACGGTGCGCGGGTCTGGGATCACTTCAAGGCCGAATGGCATGATGCGGCCTGGGTCGAGGCCAAGTGGGGCGTGCCGCCGGCCCAGTTGCCGGACTTGCTGGCGCTGATGGGCGACGTCACCGACAGCATCCCCGGCGTGTCCAAGGTCGGCGTCAAGACCGCCGCCAAACTGTTGCGTACATACGGCACTCTGGACGGTATCATGGCCGGCGCCGGGATTCTGAAGGATACGCTGGGCGAAAGACTACGAAAAGAATGCGAAATGCTGTATCTTTCGAAACAATTGGTGCAATTAAAAACGGACGTTCGGGTTGGCGTCAGCTGGAATATGCTGGCCTGGGAACAGCACTGAAGCGCAGCGTCCACGAACCAGAGGTTTGATGATGTTAAAGGCAGTCATAATCGACAGCAGCGCCGTGGCGCGCGGGCTGTTGAACACGGTGTTGCTCGATGGCGGGTATGACGTGGTGGGCATGACCAATACCTGTGCCAACGGCATGCCGCTGATGCACAAATACCAGCCCCATCTCGCCTGTATCACGCGCGAGCAGATCGAGGATAGCGGCGACGCGGTGCGCGAGATCAAGACCAACTGGCCGAAGACGCTGATCTTCATGGTGTCCAGCGAATTCGATGCGGCCACCATCCAGGCCGCCCATGCGCTGGGCGTGAACGGCTTTATCGTCAAGCCGTTCAAGGCCGACACGGTGCTCAATACGATACGCAATACCGTGATCGCGATGGTGAAACGCCAGCGCGCCGCGCTGGCCAAGGAGTCGGAGCCGGAGTCGGAGCAGAGTCCGGGCGACGCCGCTTAAGGGGACTTCGCGCCCACGCGGGAATGACGCGTTAGCGGTGTTTCGACCGTCCCTTAAGCCGCGAAGCTGGAGCCGGCGATGATGCCGCCGCCGAGGCAGACGTCACCGTCATACAGCACCGCCGACTGGCCCGGCGTAACCGCCCACTGGGCTTCCATGAACTGCAGCGCAAACTCGGAAGCGCCAGCCGGGGCCAGCGTGCAGGCCACATCGGCCTGACGGTAGCGGGTCTTGGCTGCCATGCTGCGTGCTTGTGGTGCGACACCTGCGATCCAGCTGGCTTGGTCGGCCTGCAGCGTCGACGACAGCAGCCACGGATGGTCATGGCCCTGCACGATGTACAGCGTGTTGCTGGCGATGTCCTTGCGTGCCACATACCAGGCGTCGCTGCTGCCATCCGGGTTTTTATACGCCTTCATGCCACCCACGCCGATGCCCTTGCGCTGGCCCAGCGTGTAGAACGACAGCCCCACGTGCTCGCCCACCACCTTGCCGTCCGGGGTCATCATCGGCCCCGGTTTGTAGGACAGGTAGCGGTTCAGGAATTCGCGGAATGGGCGCTCACCGATGAAGCAGATGCCGGTCGAATCCTTTTTCGCGGCATTCGGCAGCTTCAGTTTTTCAGCGATCTGGCGTACTTCGGTTTTCGGGATTTCCCCCAGCGGGAACAGGGTCTTGGACAACTGGGCCTGATTCAGGCGGTGCAGGAAGTAGCTCTGGTCCTTGGTATGGTCGACCGCCTTCAGCAGCTCATGCTGGGCGCCGTTCTGGCGCACGCGCGCATAGTGGCCGGTGGCGATCAGGTCGGCGCCCAGATGCATGGCGTGATCGAGGAAGGCCTTGAATTTGATCTCGGCATTGCACAGCACATCCGGATTCGGGGTGCGGCCGGCCTGGTATTCGCGCAGGAAGTCGGCGAACACGCGGTCCTTGTATTCGGCCGCGAAGTTGACGGCTTCGATGTCGACCCCGATCACGTCGGCCACGCTGGCCGCGTCGATCCAGTCCTGGCGCGTCGAGCAGTACTCGGAGTCGTCGTCGTCTTCCCAGTTTTTCATGAACAGGCCGACCACGTCGTAGCCTTGTTCCTTTAGCATCCACGCCGCGACTGAGGAATCAACCCCGCCGGACATGCCGATTACGACTTTTTTCTTGCTCATCTTGCTTACTCTTTGTTCATGACATCAGGTGGAAATGGCTTCCTTGTACACCGAAGCGTGGGTGTGCAGCAGTTCCAGCGGGGTACGCTGGCCGGCCAGGTATTCGTCTACGCATTGCAACACCAGCGGGCTGCGGTGCTGCTCGCGGCAAGCCGCCAGTTCGTCGCGCGATAGCCACATGGTGCGCAGGATACCTTCATCGAGCGGGTGGTCATGCTGCTTGCCCGGCGTGCCGCAGAAGGTGAAGCGCAAATACGTGACTTCCTCGCCGGTACGGCGCGAGGTGTAGCGCGACATATACATGCCGACCAGCGCGGTTGGCGTGAAATCATAGGCCGCTTCTTCCAGCGTTTCGCGGATCACCGCCTGCTGCAGCGACTCATACGGATCAAGGTGGCCGGCCGGCTGGTTGATGCGGATACCATCGCTGGTCTCCTCTTCAATCAGCAGGAACTTGCCATCTTCCCGTTGGACAATGGCGGCAACAGTCACAGAAGGTTTCCAGATACGCGGCATGAGTCATCCCTTGAAAGAGCCGACATTTTAGCCTGTTCTGGCGCTGCGGTTGCGCTGCAACATGGGGAAAGATGGGATCGCATTGAAAAATCACAAGGCCGGCCCCGATAAGCCGTGCCAACGTGGAAGCTTTTTGCAATTTAACGACAATTCATGACAAATAGTAATAAATGTAGTGATGAATCAAGTCTTTATTGATAAATGGTTATCAAGTATAGTAGCCCGGCGCTCTGCCGCCCATCCAGCCTGTCACCGCCTTTTTTTAGTGAGAGCAACCTAGAAAGTTGCCGCCCTAAAAATGTTGATACTCACGTATTCCGTGTTAGATTCTAGCTATCTAGTCAGTTTATCAATCCTTTGGAGGCACCATGAGAATAGGCATTCCTGCCGAAACGCGGGCGGGCGAAACCCGGGTCGCGGCGACGCCCGAAACCGTCAAGAAGCTGGCCGCCAAGCACCAGGTGATCGTGCAGGCCGGCGCCGGTCTGGCCGCGTCAGTCACCGATGAAGCTTATCAGGCTGCGGGCGCCCAGATTGGCAGCGCAGCCGAAGCCTTCGGTGCGCAGGTCGTGTTGAAAGTGCGGGCTCCGAACGCCGACGAGCGCGCTTTGATCGCACCGGGCACGGTGCTGATCGGCATGCTCAATCCCTTTGACGCTGAGAATAACGCCGCCATGGCGGCCGCCGGCCTGCAAGCGTTTGCGCTGGAAGCAGTGCCGCGCATCACGCGCGCGCAGTCGATGGACGTACTGTCGTCGCAAGCCAACATCGCCGGCTATAAGGCGGTCATGGTGGCGGCCAATACCTACCAGCGCTTCATGCCGATGCTGATGACGGCAGCCGGCACGGTGAAAGCGGCGCGGGTGCTGATCATGGGCGTTGGCGTGGCCGGTCTGCAGGCGATTGCCACCGCCAAGCGCCTCGGCGCCGTGATCGAAGCGTCCGACGTGCGCCCGCCCGTCAAGGAGCAGGTCGAGTCGCTGGGCGCCAAGTTCATCGACGTGCCGTTCCTGACTGACGAAGAAAAAGAGATCGCCAAGGGCGTGGGTGGCTATGCGCGGCCGATGCCGGCCGACTGGATGCGGCGCCAGGCTGAACTGGTGCACGAACGTGCCAAGCTGGCTGACATCATCATCACCACCGCGTTGATCCCGGGCCGTCCGGCGCCGGTGCTGATTTCGGAAGAAACCGTAAAAGCCATGAAGCCCGGTTCGGTGATCGTTGACCTGGCCGTGTCGCAGGGCGGCAACTGCCCGCTGTCGGAATTGAACAAAACGGTGGTCAAGCACGGCGTGCACATCGTCGGCGAGCCGGATCTGGCGACGCTGGTGGCGGCCGATGCCTCGGCGCTGTATGCCCGCAACGTACTCGATTTCCTCAAGCTGATCTTCGACAAGGAGGATCAATTGGTCATCGATCGCGAGGATGACATCCTCAAGGCCACGTTGCTGTGTTCTGGCGGCGAACTGCTGCGCAAATAATTCAGGAGACACCATGGAAATCAGTCATACCATCATCAATCTCATCATCTTCGTGCTGGCCATTTACGTCGGCTACCACGTGGTCTGGACTGTCACCCCGGCGCTGCACACGCCGCTGATGGCGGTCACCAATGCGATATCGGCCATCATCATCGTCGGCGCCATGCTGGCGGCGGCCCTGACCGAAGGCCCGGTCGGCCAGATCGCCGGCACCATCGCGGTGGCGCTGGCGGCTGTCAATGTGTTCGGCGGCTTCCTGGTCACCCAGCGCATGCTGGAAATGTTCAAGAAAAAAGCGCCCAAGGCCAAGCAAGGAGATCAGGCATGAGTTTCATTTCCATGAATCTGGTCACGCTGATGTATCTGATCGCATCGGTGTGCTTCATCCAGGCCTTGAAAGGCCTGTCGTCGCCGGGCACGGCACGTCTCGGTAACGCTTTCGGTATGTCCGGTATGGCGATTGCCGCCGTCACCACGGTGGCCCTGATCCTGAAGTTGCAGGCCGAAGCGGCCGCTGGCACCGGTGGCGTCGGGCTGCCGCTGGTGGCGCTGGGCGTCATCGTCGGCGGCGGCATCGGTGCGCTGCTGGCCAAGAAGGTCGAGATGACCAAGATGCCGGAGCTGGTGGCAGCGATGCACTCGCTGATTGGTCTGGCTGCGGTCTGCATCGCCGTCGCTGCCGTGTCGGAACCGCATGCGTTCAACATCGCCGTCAAGGGCGAGCCGCTGCCGTTCGGGAACCGGATCGAGCTGTTCATCGGTACCTTCGTCGGCGCGATTACCTTCTCCGGGTCGGTGATTGCGTTCGGCAAGCTGTCGGGCAAGTACAAGTTCCGTCTGTTCCAGGGCGCGCCGGTTAGTTTCAGCGGCCAGCATTTGCTGAATCTGGTTCTGGCGCTGCTGATGGTGGGTCTGGGTCTGACCTTCTGCTTCGCCGGTGGCAGCGAGCCAGCCTGGGTGCCATTCCTGATCATGACGGCGATTGCCTTCGTGCTCGGCGTGCTGATCATCATCCCGATCGGCGGCGCCGATATGCCGGTGGTGGTGTCGATGCTGAACTCCTATTCGGGCTGGGCCGCAGCAGGGATTGGCTTCTCGCTGAATAACTCTATGCTGATCATCGCTGGTTCGCTGGTCGGTTCGTCCGGCGCGATCCTGTCGTACATCATGTGCAAGGCCATGAACCGTTCGTTCTTCAACGTGATCCTGGGTGGCTTTGGCGGCGACGCAGCGGCGGCTGGTCCGGCTGGTGCGACCGAACAGCGCCCGGTCAAATCGGGTTCGGCTGATGATGCGGCCTTCATCATGGCGAATGCGGAAAGCGTGATCATCGTGCCGGGCTACGGTCTGGCCGTGGCGCGTGCGCAGCACTCGCTGAAGGAACTGGTCGAGAAGCTGACCCACAAGGGTGTCAGCGTCAAGTATGCGATCCACCCGGTGGCGGGGCGTATGCCGGGCCATATGAACGTGCTGCTGGCAGAAGCCGAAGTGCCGTACGATCAGGTGTTCGAGATGGAAGACATCAACGGCGAATTCGGTCAGACCGACGTGGTGCTGGTGCTGGGCGCGAATGACGTGGTCAACCCGGCTGCCAAGGATCCGAAATCGCCGATCGCCGGGATGCCGATTCTGGAAGCGTATAAGGCCAAGAGCATCATCGTTAACAAGCGCTCGATGGCGTCCGGCTATGCGGGCCTCGATAATGACCTGTTCTATCAGGCCAATACCATGATGGTGTTTGGCGATGCCAAGAAGGTCATCGAGGATATGGTGAAGGCGGTTGAGTAGGGGGCTGTTCCCGCGCCGTATGGGTTCCCGCTTGCGCGGGAACGACGGCGCGTTCTTTAGGAACTAGCGGCGGCCGAACATCAGCAGTTCGGCCAGTATGCTGCGCGCTGGCCCCACGATGTCGAGCGCTGCCAGCGACAGGCCTAGCAGCGCCTGGGCCGGCGAGTCGTTGGCGAAGATGCGGGCCATGGTGTCGGTCACGCGCACCGTGGTGTTGCGGTCTTGCTGGCGCAGTTCGACAAATTGCGCCAGTTGCAGCGGCATCGCGCCTTGCGCCAGCAGGCGCGCCAGTACGGTGGCGTCGCGCAGGCCGAGGTTCAGGCCTTGACCGGCGACCGGATGCAGCGTCTGTGCTGCATTGCCAATAGCGACCGTGCGTGCGGTGCTGCGCGCATCGGCATTCAATCCCAGCGGGAAGCCGAGCCGCGCCGTGCTGGCAGTGAAGCTGCCCAGACGGCCGCCAAAGGCCGCCCCCAGCTGCTGCAGGAAGGCGGCATCATCGAGTGCCAGCAAGGCTTGCGCCACCTCGGGCCGGGCACACCAGACCAAAGCATATTCATCGCCCTGCGGCAGCAGCGCCAGCGGACCCTGTTCGGTGAAGCGTTCATAGGCCCGGTGCGCAATCGGTGCACTGGCACGTACCTGCGCGATGATCGCGGTCTGCTGGTAGTCGCGCCGGATCGCCTTGCTTTCCTGATCGGCAAACAGCCCGCCCTCAGCCTGCACCACGATGGCCGCCGTCAGCGTCGACGTCACGCCGTCGGCGTCGCACAGCGTCAGTCTGACCTGATCGGGCAATTCTTCCATGGCTGTCACGCGGGTCGGGCGCAGCACGCGGATGCCGGCCTTGGCGCAGACTGCGCCCAGTGCCACCGCGATATCGCCGTAGCGCGTCACATAGCCCAGCTCCGGCAATTGGTGCTCGCTGCGGTCGATCAGGCTGCGCCCGAACTGACCGCGGCGCGACACGTGGATCTGGTGGATGCCGGTGGCCGGGATCGGCCAGGCGCCCAGTTGCTCCAGAATCTGGCGGCTGCCATACGACAGCGCTAGCGAGCGCGGGTCATGGCTGGCCTGCTCCAGCGTCTTGGCATCAATCAGGGCGATACGTTCGGCCGCCACGCCGCGCTGCACCAGCAGCGCCGCCAGTGCCATGCCGGCCGGACCGGCGCCGCAGATGGCAATCTCTAACTCATTTAATTCAGTCATGTTGCCTGCTGCATCAGTTGTTCAATCTCGGCCACCGTTTTGGGCGCGGCGGCGCTGAGGATGGTGTGGCCGGCATCGGTCACCAGCACGTCATCCTCGATGCGGATGCCGATGTTCCAGTACTGCTGCGGCACACCTTCGGCCGGACGCACATAGATGCCCGGTTCCACCGTCAGCACCATGCCGGCCTGCAGCGGGCGCGACGGCTTGCCGGGGCTGGACAGGTCGCGGTACTGGCCGACGTCATGCACGTCCATGCCCAGCCAGTGGCCGGTGCCGTGCATGTAGAACTGCAGGTAGCGCTTGTCGGCGATGATGTCGTCCACGCTGCCGTCCTGGTGCGGGTCCAGCAGGCCCAGATCCAGCATGCCCTGCGCCAGTACCCGCACTGCCGCGTCATGGATCTCGCTATAGCGCGCACCGGGCCGTATCACGGCCAGCGCTGCTGCCTGCGCTGCCAGCACCAGTTCATAACTAATCCTATGCAGACCCGCAGTAAGTGCGTCAGCAGGTATAGGATTCCTTCCATGTTCTCTTGAGGAAAAGATGATGCCATGGATACAGCCAATCCTAGACAACTTAAAGCACATGATGAAA
>JBGSBQ010000120.1:0-8516 GCA_041730475.1 Sphingomonadaceae bacterium | reverse complement strand
TGAACATTTGATATTTTAAGTATCACGAAGACTAGCTTCGTGTGCACTTCCATCAAACGTCCACACTTATCGACTGTTAATTTTTAAAGAACTTTATTCGGTACTGCTTGCTGCTGAAGCGTTGTGTTCAGCGCGAAGAAGCGAGATTATGAAGTGTTTCGTTTATCTCGTCAACCCCTCGTTTTTCTTCGCATTTACATGCGTTGTCTTGCGAGGGGCCGAATCATATCAAAGACCGTCGAAGTTTGGCAAGCGCTTTTCGAGGAAGGCGTGCATGCCTTCTTTTTGGGCGGGCGTGCCAAATGCAGCATGGAATAAACGACGCTCATAATTAACACCTTCGGTCAGCGTCATTTCAAAGGCGCGATTCACGGCGTCTTTAATCATCATGGCGACCGAGGTTGGCATTGCGGCGATTTGCTTGGCCGCCGTCAGTACTTCTTCAATCAATTTATCGGCCGGTACTACGCGCGATACCAAACCGATGCGCTCAGCTTCCGTCGCATCGATGGTGCGTGCGGTCAGCAGTAAGTCCATAGCCTTGGCTTTACCAATAGCGCGCGGCAGACGCTGAGTGCCACCGGCGCCCGGCGTCACACCGACCTTGATTTCTGGTTGGCCAAACTTGGCGCTATCAGCAGCGATCAGGAAGTCGCACATCATCGCCAGCTCACAGCCACCGCCCAGTGCGTAGCCGGCCACGGCGCCAACGACAGGCTTGCGGACGCGCAGGATATGCTCCCAGTTACGGGTAATGTAGTTGTCGCGATAGGTGTCGGTATAGGTATAGTCCGCCATGGCAGCGATGTCTGCGCCGGCGGCGAACGCCTTTTCACTGCCGGTCAGCACGATGCAGCCGATGGCGGGATCGGCGTCGAACTTGTACAGGGCATCGCCCAGCTCATTCATCATGCGGTCGTTCAGCGCATTCAGCGCCTTGGGACGGTTCAGGCGGATCAGCGCCACTTTGTCGTGAATTTCTACGATCAGGTCTTCATATTGCATTGAGGTCTCCTCCAGTTAGCCACAGTATCGGCGATTGTAGCGTCTAACCCCTGTCTACAGATAAGGCACACTGGTATTATTTAACTCAGACCAACATCACCGCCGGGCTCGCTATTTTTACCGCCTTCCGCCTCTACCTGCGCGACCAGCTGCACAACGATCCGCTGCTGCGCAATGCCGACTTCCGGCGCTACTGGTTCAGCAGCGTGTTGAATGGCTTCGGCGGTTACGTCAGTGCGCTGGCGCTGCCCCTGTGTGCGGTACTGCTGCTGCATGCCACGCCCTCGCAGATGGGCACACTGGTCGCCTGCCAGGCTATTCCGTTCGCGCTGTTCGCATTGCCAGCCGGCGTACTGCTCGATCGACGCCGCAAACTGCCCATCATGCTGATCAGTCAGGCCGTCCAGGGGCTGACACTGGCCAGCATCCCGTTGGCCTACTGGCTCGGCATCCTGTCCGTGCAATGGATGTATTGCACCGCCTTCACGCTGGGCATCTGCTCCGTCATCGGTGGCGGCGCCGAACAGATCTTCATCATCTTCCTCGTCGGGCGCGAACACCTGATCGATGCGCAATCGAAATTCGCCACCAGCGACTCGGCCTCGCGCCTGCTGGCGCCGGGACTGGCCGGTATCCTGATCCAGTGGCTGACGGCACCGTTCGCGGTGCTGGTCAATGCACTGGGATTTGTGGTGTCGGTGCTGAACCTGCGCCGCATCAGCGTGCGCGATCCGCAGCCGGTACCGTCCGACAAGCACCCGCTGCGCGATATCCGCGATGGCTTTGTCTTCATCTGGGGCCAGCCCCTGCTGCGTACGCTGGCCTGGGGCGCCGGCCTATGGCATGTGATCTTCTATGGTTACGCGGCGATGGGCGTGTTGTTTGCCACCCGCGAACTGGGCATGACGCCGGGCATGCTGGGCATCACGCAAGTAATCGGTGGCCTCGGCGTGCTGGCCAGCTCACAAATGCTGAAACCGTTGAATCGGCGCTACGGACCAGGCATGACCATGCTGATCGGCATGGCCTCGACCGCGCTGGCCTATGCCCTGATGCCAGCGATTCCCGCCCAGCTGTTCGGCCATGCCAGTTTCAGTGCCGCAGCCTGCGCTGGACTGTCATTTTTCCTTGATTGCGGCGTGATGCTGTTCTTTATGCCGTATATGGCGATGCGGCAAAAGGTCACGCCAGATGCATTCCTTGGTCGCATGATCTCGACCATGCGCTTCCTGACCGTCGCCACCGCACCGCTGGGCGCGTTGGCGGCCGGCTATATCGCCGAGCACTTCAGCATCCGCACCAGCATGGTCGGCGTGGCCGTGGGCATGATCGCCCTGACGCTGGCGATGGCCATGTCGAAGGCGGTACGCGCACTGGGACCAACCGCACCCGCCTCCACGCCAGCCAACACCAGCGAAGCGTGAGGCCAAGGGCTGGCGTGCGCCGGCCGCGCGGGTATAAGCTTAAGCTAGTCGCTGCTGCCCCCACCGGAGAACACCATGTTCCGCTCCATCCTGCTGCCCACCGACGGCTCCGCGCTGTCGGACAAGGCGACGGCCATTGCCGTCGAATTCGCGCGCTTCCATCACGCCAAGCTAGTCAGCATCTGCGTGATCCAGCCCGTGCCGTTCGCATCGATGGGCGACAGTGGCGCCGTTATGGATGCCGGACAGTTTGAAACGCAAATGGAAGCGGCGGCCACCCGCCACATCGAGAAAGTGGCGAGCGCCGCGCGCGCGGCCGGCGTGCCGTTTGAAGGGGTGGTGACGCTGTCACCCAGCCCCTATGAGGAAATTGTCGAGACCGCCAGCCGCTTCGGGTGCGATCTGATCATGATGGCGTCACACGGGCGCAAGGGACTGAACCGGCTGCTGCTGGGTAGCCAGACCCAGCGCGTGCTGGCCCACACGACCCTGCCTGTGATGGTGCTGCGCTAACGGTAGCTCGACCGCCGTCGTTAGCGCGTCGACGGGAAACTATACGCCCCAGCCAAGCTGCTGAGCATAGATTCCCGCCTGCGCGAGAACGACGACTCTACTGGTCGCAAGGGGCGCGGCGAGGACTCATCAGTTGGCGGCTGGCGGCTGCTTCGGCAGCAACACCCAGACCGCGCCGCGCTGCTTCATGCGGCCGGCACTTTCCGCCGCGTCGCCACCAAAGCCGAAGAAATAATCGACCCGGATCGCGCCGCGAATCGCGCCGCCCGTGTCCTGCGCCATCATCAGCCGCTGCAGCGGAATTTCGCTATTCGGCTGAGTCGTCGCCAGATACACCGGCGCACCCAGCGGCAACTGCGAGGCATCGATCGCCACCGAACGGCGCGGCGTCAGTGGCACGCCCAGCGCGCCTTTCGGCCCCACCTTGGGATCCGGCAGACGCTCTTCCTTAAAGAACACGTAGCTCGGATTGACGTTGAACAGTTCCTGCATGCGGTTCGGGTTGGCCGCAATCCAGGCCTTGATGCCTTGCGCCGACGCCTGCTCCAGCGTCAGCTCCCCCTTGTCGACCAGATAGCGGCCGATCGATTTATACGGATGGCCGTTCTGGTCCGCATAAGCGACCCGCACCGTCTCCTGCGTATCCGCCAGTTGCACCCGGCCCGAGCCTTGCACCTGCAGGAAGAACGATTCCACCGGATCATCGACCCACAGCAATTCCTTGCCCGGACCGTCAGCCCGCTCGATCTCGGCTCGCGTCGAGTACGGCACCAACTTCTTGCCCACCAGCCGGCCACGCAAACGCATGCCCTTCAGTTCAGGATACACACTGGCCAGATCGACAGTAATCAGATCCTCCGGCACCTTGTACAGCGGCGTCTGGAAGGCGCCGCCCTTTTTGCGGGCGCCGCGCAACAGCGGCTCATAATAGCCCGTAATCAGACCGTCCTTGGCGCCATCGGGCGCGATCACCTGATTCGGCACCATGAAGGCTTCAAAGAAGGTGCGCACCGCCTGCTCATCCCCGCCGTTGACGCCGCGCGCAATGGCGCACGACTCTTTCCACAACATCTGCTTACCCAATACACTGCACGACGACAGGAAGGCGGGCCATGCTGCCCGCACATCATCCTTGCTCCAGCCCGGCAGGTCGGCAAAGCTGCCCGGCACCAGTTGCATCGCGGCCGGGGCCGCAGGCGTGGCGGGCTGGGCCGGCGCGGTGGGGACAACCGGCGGCGTCGGCGGCAGCGTGGGCCGGGCCGGCGGTAATGGCGTGGTGGTACAGGCGGCCAGCGAAAGCGCCACGATGGTCAGCGGAACGAGTAGACTACGGCGTGTTAATGACATAAGGATAGCTATGTGGGTCTTGATGATAGAAGCATGCGTTGCCTTCTTCCTGCTGGTGTTCATCGTCTGGTGGACCATGTACTCAGGCAAGAAGCCGACACAACGCCAGCCAGCCCGGAAAGACCCGGGCCAGCCTGAGGACGGCAGCGGCAGCGCCTAGTGCAGCGTGCGGGGCAACGACAGCACGAATTCGGGAATCTTGGCCTCGAACTGATGGCCGTCTTCCGCCACGCAGAAGTACTCACCCACCATCGAGCCTTGCGGCGTTGCCAGCGCGGTGCCGCTGGTGTATTCAAACTGTTCGCCCGGCTGCAGCAGCGGCTGGTGGCCGACCACTCCCAGTCCGCGCACCTCTTCCACATGGTTGTTGGCGTCGGTAATCACCCAGTGGCGCGAGATCAGCTGTGCCGCCACGGTCCCGATATTCTTGATCGTGATGGAATAGGTGAACACGAAATTGGTGCGTTCCGGGTCCGACTGTTCAGGCAGGTATTGGGTCCTGACCGTCACAGCAAAATCATAAGTGGCCATCGAATTTCCTTAAGGCGTAACGTAAAAGTAAAGCAGTAAAGCGGTCCGGCAGATGCGCCTTATGCAAGCATGACGATTGTATATCCTTAGTGACTGATTGCGCCGCAAATTCGCCAGCGGCGCTGGTTCAGCCCGTATTTGGCATAAAATAGCGCATCTTTTTTAACGCCTGCCCAGACCATGACTACTTTCCGCATCGCTCCCAGCATTCTCTCCGCCGATTTCGCCCGCCTGGGTGAAGAAGTGCGCAACGTCGTCACGGCCGGCGCCGACATCATCCACTTCGACGTGATGGACAACCATTACGTGCCGAACCTGACCATCGGCCCGCTGGTGTGCGAAGCGATACGCCCGCACGTACAAGTGCCGATCGACGTCCACCTGATGGTCAAGCCGGTCGACCGCATCATCCCCGACTTTGCCAAAGCTGGCGCCAACATCATCACCTTCCACCCGGAAGCGTCCGACCACATCGACCGCTCGCTGCAACTGATCCGCGACAACGGTTGCAAAGCCGGCCTAGTGTTCAACCCGGGCACGCCGCTGCACTATCTGGACCACGTGATGGACAAGATTGACATGATCCTGATCATGTCGGTCAATCCCGGCTTCGGCGGCCAGTCCTTCATTCCGGAAGCGCTGAAGAAAATCGCGCTGGCCCGTCGCAAGATCGACGAGTCCGGTCGCGACATCCTGCTGGAAGTCGATGGCGGCATCAAGATCGACAACATCGCCGCCGCTGCTGCAGCCGGCGCCGACACCTTCGTGGCCGGCTCCGCCATCTTCGGCAAGCCAGACTACAAGGCCGTGATCGACGCCATGCGCGCCCAACTGGCCACCGTCAAGTAAGGACGAACTGATGCACAAGCTGGCTGGCGTGCGCGCCGCAATCATCGACCTCGACGGCACCATGCTCGATACGCTGCCCGACTTTCAGGTCGCGATCAACGGCATGCGCGCCGAGTTCGGCCTGGCGCCGATCACCCAGCAACAGACCGGCGTCATGGTCGGCAAGGGTTCGGAACACCTGATCCGTTCGGTGCTGGCCCTGGACTGGGACAGCGCCACCATCGCCACCCACATCGATGCGGCGATGGATGCCTACCAGCGCCATTACCTGCGCATCAACGGCCAGCACAGCAGCCTGTACCCGGACGTGCTGGCCGGCCTCGACGCCATGCAGGCCCAGGGCCTGCGGCTGGCCTGTGTGACCAACAAGCCGATCGCCTTCGCCCTGCCCCTGCTCCAGCAAAAAGGACTGGCGGGCTATTTCGAGGTGGTCTACGGTGGCGACTCGCTGCCGCGCAAGAAACCTGACCCGCTGCCGCTGCAAACCGTGTGTCAGGACTTCGGTCTGGCACCGGCGCAAGTGGTGGCCATCGGCGACTCGTCGAACGACGCGCAAGCGGCGCGGGCAGCCGGTTGTCCCGTGTTAACAGTGCCATACGGATACAATCACGGAGAGGCTATACACGCAACCGATTCCGATGGTATAGTTGACACGCTGCTGATCGCGGCAACCCTGATACGTTCACATTACACTGCGCTGAACTGAACCGACACTCATGTTTCTGAACAAAAAACACACTGTCACACAACCGGGCTCGATTGAGGCCTGGCTTTGGCGACGCTGGCAATCCTGGCAAAACTAAGCCGAACTGATTGCTGTCGCACGTGCGCTCGCACCCGACAGGTTTTTTGAAACCCCACCGCCCCACTTTGATCGGGCGGCATGGAGAGAAGCATGACCGAACTCGAATTCAAATCGTTGGCCAACGAAGGCTACAACCGTGTCCCACTGATCGCGGAAGCCTTCGCTGATCTCGAAACACCCCTGACCCTGTACCTGAAACTGGCCCAGACCCAGAACGCCGGCAAGAATACCTTCCTGCTGGAATCGGTGGTCGGCGGCGAGCGCTTCGGGCGCTACTCCTTCATCGGCCTGCCGGCTACCACGGTGCTGCGCAACTTCGGTACCCGTACCGAGATCGTCAAGAACGGCAGCGTGATCGAGACCCACGAAGGCAACCCGCTCGACTTCATCGAGTCCTACCAGCAGCGCTTCAAGGTTGCGCTGCGTCCCGGCATGCCGCGCTTCTGCGGCGGTCTGGCCGGCTACTTCGGCTACGACAGCGTGCGCCACATCGAAAAAACGCTGGCTCACAGCCAGCCCAAGGATGATCTGGGCCTGCCCGACATCCAGCTGATGGTGACCGAAGAACTGGCTGTGATCGACAACCTGTCCGGCAAGCTGTATCTGATCGTCTACGCCGACACCACCCAGCCAGAATCGTATTCAAAAGCGCGCCAGCGCCTGAAAGACCTGCGCATGATGCTGCGCCGTGGCGTCGATGCCCCGGTTACCAGCGCCTCGGTGCGCACCGACATCATCCGCGACTTCGACAAGGAAGACTATCTGAAGGCAGTCGCCAAGGCCCACGAATACGTGATGGCCGGGGACCTGATGCAAGTGCAGATCGGCCAGCGCATCCGCAAGCCTTACGTCGATTCGCCGCTGACGCTGTACCGCGCGCTGCGTTCACTGAACCCGTCGCCGTATATGTACTTCTACAATTTCGGCGACATGCAGATCGTTGGCGCGTCACCCGAGATTCTGGTGCGCAACGAGACGCTGCCGGACGGCGAGAAGAAAGTCACGCTGCGCCCGATCGCCGGCACCCGCCCGCGCGGCGCCACGCCGGAACGCGATGTAGAACTGGCCAAGGAACTGCTGGCCGATCCGAAAGAAATCGCCGAACACGTGATGCTGATCGACCTGGCCCGCAATGATCTGGGCCGCATCTCGGAGACCGGCAGCGTGCAGGTCTCCGACCGCCTGGTGATCGAAAAATACTCGCATGTGCAGCACATCGTCTCCAACGTCGAAGGCAAGCTGAAATCCGGTCTGTCCAATCTGGACGTACTGCGCGCCACCTTCCCGGCTGGCACCCTGACCGGTGCGCCGAAAGTGCGCGCCATGGAAGTCATCGACGAACTGGAAATCTCGAAGCGCGGCATCTACGGCGGCGCCTGCGGCTACCTGTCGTTCGGCGGCGAGATGGATGTGGCGATCGCGATCCGCACTGGCGTCATCAAGGACGGCATGCTGTACGTGCAGGCCGCCGCCGGCATCGTGGCCGACTCCATCCCCGAGATGGAATGGCAGGAAACTGAAACAAGGCGCGTGCCGTGCTGCGCGCCGCCGAACAAGTGCAAGATGGCCTGGATGGGGAGTTCTGAGATGCTGCTAATGATCGACAACTACGACTCCTTCACCTACAACATCGTGCAGTACTTCGGCGAGCTGGGTGAAGACGTGCGCGTGTACCGCAACGATGAAATCACGCTGGAACAAATCGAAGCGCTGAATCCGGACCGCATCTGCATTTCGCCGGGCCCGAAAGACCCGTCGCAAGCAGGCATTTCGCTGGCGGTACTGAAGCACTTCGCTGGTAAGAAACCAATTTTGGGCGTCTGCCTTGGCCATCAGGCCATTGGCGAGGCGTTCGGCGGAAAAGTCATCCGCGCCAAGCAAGTCATGCATGGCAAAACCTCTTTAATCGCGCATACAGGCGTGGGCGTCTTCAAGGACCTGCCCTCGCCCTTCACAGTGATCCGTTATCACTCGCTGGCCATCGAGCGCAGTTCGCTGCCGGCATGCCTGGAAGTGACGGCATGGACCGACGACGGTGAAAT
>JBGSBQ010000119.1:0-8536 GCA_041730475.1 Sphingomonadaceae bacterium | reverse complement strand
GATTGATCGGGCGCACGCTGTTGTCCTGGACCGGTTCGCCGTGGTCCAGATAGCGCAACTCGTCAAACAGATTGGGGCCGAAGCCGGTGCGATGAATCGACTTCAAAAATTGCTTCGGAATGATGGCGTCGGTGTCGACATTGGCGCGGTCCAGCGGGGCCACCAGTCCTTCGTAGATCGTAAATTTATCCATGATTCTCGTTCGGGTTGTGCGACGGCGGACCGTCGCGGCCCGCCGTTGGTGCAGTGTTATTTTTTGCCGGCGCCTTCAACTACCTGGCCGACTTTCTGGACATCCTTGCCGACGCCGGCAATCGTGTTGCAGCCGGTCAGAACCAGAGCGAGCAGGGACAGGGCGTATAGTTTTTTCATGATGATCTCGTTGTGTGAGGTGGGTTATCAACGCAGTGTGCGCACGTCGACAAAATGGCCGGCGATACCGGCTGCCGCCGCCATCGCGGGCGACACCAGATGGGTGCGTCCGCCCTGACCTTGGCGTCCTTCAAAATAGCGGTTCGAGGTGGAGGCGCAGCGCTCGCCCGGTTCCAGTCGGTCGGCGTTCATCGCCAGACACATCGAGCAGCCCGGTTCACGCCACTCGAAGCCAGCGTCGCGGAAGATGCGGTCCAGGCCCTCTTTCTCGGCCTGATCCTTGACCAGACCCGAGCCCGGCACCACCAGCGCCAGCTTGACGTTGGACGCACGGTGCTTGCCGCGCACCACGTCGGCCGCGGCACGCAAGTCTTCGATGCGCGAGTTGGTGCAGGAGCCGATGAAAACCTTGTCGATGCGGATATCTTCGATCGCCGTGTTCGGCTTCAGGTTCATGTAGACCAGCGCTTTTTCCATCGCATCGCGCTTGACGCTGTCTTTTTCCTGATCCGGATCCGGCACCCGGCCATCGATCGCGACCACCATTTCGGGCGAGGTGCCCCAGGTCACTTGCGGCTTGATGTCGGCTGCGTTCAGCGTGACCACCAGGTCGAAGCGGGCGCCGGCATCGGAATGCAGCGTGCGCCAGTATTCCACCGCGCGCTCCCAGTGCGGACCAACGGGCGAGAATGGCCGGCCTTTGACGTAATTGATGGTGGTGTCATCGACGCCGATGATGCCGGCGCGGGCGCCTGCTTCGATCGCCATATTGCACACCGTCATGCGGCCTTCCATCGACAGTGCGCGGATCGTCGAGCCGCCGAATTCGATGCAGTAACCGGTACCGCCGGCGGTGCCGATCTTGCCGATGATGGCCAGCACCACGTCCTTGGCGGTCACGCCGGCCGGCAGCGCGCCGTCGACCTGCACCAGCATGGCCTTGGATTTCTTCTGCAACAGGGTCTGGGTGGCCAGCACGTGCTCGACTTCCGAGGTGCCGATGCCGTGCGCCAGCGCACCGAAAGCGCCGTGGGTCGAGGTATGCGAGTCGCCGCACACCACGGTCATGCCCGGCAGCGTGGCGCCCTGCTCCGGCCCGATCACGTGGACGATGCCCTGACGCTTGTCGTTCATGTTGAAATACGTCAGGCCGTAGGCCTTGGCATTGTTGTCCAGCGTTTCCACCTGCAAGCGCGAGACCGGATCGGCGATGCCGTCGGCGCGCGAGGTGGTCGGCACATTATGGTCGGCCACGGCCAGATTGGCGGAGATGCGCCACGGCTGGCGGTTGGCGGCGCGCAGGCCGTCGAACGCTTGCGGGCTGGTGACTTCGTGTACCAGGTGGCGATCAATATAGAGAATCGTGGTGCCGTCGTCTTCGGCCTTGACCACGTGGGATTCCCAGAGTTTGTCGTAAAGCGTCTTCATCATGATATATGCAGTACTACTACAGCCTGTGTGAGTGATCCACTTTGATTATGCCATATTGTGCAATGCAATAGCAGCCGCCGCGGCCGGCCTCGTGAGCCAATGCAGTTCCGCCTCTTGATACACTTTCTATGACTCCTTTTACAATTACTGAATCGGTTGCGGTGAAAAAAAAGCCTGCGACGGACGCAGGCTTTGGGTGTTCTGGCCTGCTGTTGGGCTAGGCCGCCATGCGCACGTTCGCTCGACATCCGTCCATCAGGAAGGATAGGCCGACCACTAGCACCAGCTCGCCCTCTGCAGAGCGCGCCGTGCCGGTAATGCCTTCGACGGCAATCGCGGTCATCGGTTTGATCACCAGGTCGGCGGTACCGTCAACGGCGGCCACGGCCAGAATGTACGGCTGTGGCGCTGCGACAACAATGCCCACCTTCTCGCGGCAGTTTTCGTAGCCCAGCGCACCGGCCAGCGAGCGCACCGGCAGCGGCCGGCCCTGGTCTTTCAGCACCGGCGCACCGCCGACTTCCATGAACACTTCCGGCAGTTCGACCACGCGCTGCACCACGGCCATCGGCAGCGCCAGTGCGGCGCCCGAGGTCGAGACCAGCATGGTCGGCACGATCGACAGCTCGATCGGCAGACGGATGGCAAACTTGGTACCGGCGCCGAGTTCGGAATCGATGTGGATCGCACCGCGGTTTTTCTCCACCGCCGTTTTCACCACGTCCATGCCGACGCCACGGCCCGATACGCTGGACGCCACTTCCTTGGTCGAGAAGCCCGGCAAGAATACCAGCTGGAAGCACTCGTCGGCACTCAGCTGGGCCGATTCGGAAATCAGGCCCTTCTGCAAGGCCTTGGCGCGCAGCTTGAGCGGATCCATGCCTTTGCCATCATCCTGCAGCACAATCATCACGCTATTCGCTTCCTGCCATGCTTTCAGCGAGATGTAGGACTTGCTCGGTTTGCCAGCGGCCATGCGTTCTTCCGGCGATTCGACACCATGGTCGAGCGCATTGCGCAGCATGTGCACCAGCGGATCGTACAGGCTGTCGACCACCACGCGGTCGACTTCCGTTTCCGCGCCCTCGATGGTCAGCTCGACATCCTTGCCCAGGTCTTTCGCCAGTTCGCGCACCAGGCGCGGGAATTTCTGGAACAGGCGGCCAACCGGCTGCATGCGCGTCGCCAGCGTGGCGCGTTGCAATTCGGTCGAGTAACGCGAGGCGCGTTCCAGCGTTTCCGCCAGCGTCGCCATCAGGGTCTGGGCCTGGCCTTCAAATTTGAATTGCAGCAGGCGTTCCAGCAGCACGGCAGCCTGGTTGGCGGCCTGCACCGATTCGCCGGCCACTTCCAGCAATGCGTCCAGCTTGACGGCGTCGACGCGGATGCTTTCTTCCTTGACGGGGGCCGACTGCGGCCGCTCTTCACGTTTTTCGCCACTGTCGAGACGGCTGCGGGCCGGTGCGGCAGCCGGTGCCGGCGTAGCAGCAGGCGCAGCAGCGGCAGCAGGTGCGGCAGTAGCAGCAGCAGCAGCAGCGGCAGGTGCAGCAGCGGCCACCGGTGCGGCGACCGGCGCGGCACTGACGGCCGGACGCGTGTAGCTGCCCGCCGGCATGACTGCTTCATACATGCCTTCCCAGTCCAGCCCATCGGGCGAGCTGGTGGCGACGGCAGCGGCGGCGACCGGTGCCGCCACTGGCGCCGGAGCAGCCACGGGCGCAGGCGCCGGGGCCGCAGGCTTGCCTTTCGGGACTTCGGCCTTGCCGTCGATGGCGTCTTTCAGAATTGCTTCCAGATCGCCGGGCATGGCCGGCAAGCTGTCCGGCTCGGCGCCGTTGTTCAGTTCAGCCAGCTGGTCGGCCACGAAACCGGACGCTTGCAGCGCCGCCTCGATCGCCAACGGCGTGACCGGCGCTGCGCCGGTACGCAGCGCATCGAACAGGTTTTCCGTCAGGTGACAGGCGGCCACCATCGCCGGCAGGCCCATGAACCCGGCCCCACCCTTGATGGTGTGGAACGAGCGGAACACCGCATTCAGCGTTTCTTTGTTGTCCGGGTCACGTTCGAGCCGCAGCAAATGCTCTTCAACGTTGACTGCCAGATCCATCGCCTCGACGACGAAATCCTTCAGCATATCGTCCATTAGAACCCCAGATCTGCAAGCAGGTCGTCAACACTATCCTGGCTCAGTGCCACCGTCGGCGTCGAAGGACCCGACATCAGTGTCACCTCTTTTTGTGCAATCTTCTCGCGCACTGCCGGTGGCGCGTTATCGCGCAGCAGCGTGGCCAGCTCGGATTCTACGGTCTTGGTGATGTTCACCACTTTCTTGATCAGCTGGCCCGTGATGTCCTGGAAGTCCTGCGCCATCATGATTTCCAGCAGACGTGCCTTCTCGGCTTCGGTCGCTTCCGACACGGCCACGGCAAAGGCCTTGGAATCACCGGCCAGCACCTTGAATTCGTCCAGGCTCAGCTTGCCGGCGAACAGGTCATTCCAGCGGTGTTCCATTTCTTTCGATTTCTTCGACAGCACGTCCTGCTGCGGCATGCCTTCGTCCAGCGTATTCAGCACCTTGTTGGCAGCCTGCTCGGTCAGCGTGGCCACGTATTCGAGGCGATCCTGCGCATCATTGATCTGGGTGGCGGCATCAGTCAGCGCCTTGTCATAGCCCAGCTCGCGCAGCGAATCGTGCAGCAGGCGCACGATGCCACCCAGACGTTCAAACATCGGCTTGTCGGTTGCCGGATCCGTTTCCTCGCCGTCCACGGCAGCCGCAGGGGCCGCCACTGGCGTCGCCTGCGGTGTTGCCACGGCGGTGGCCGGACGCGCCGACGCTACTTCATCGAACAGGCTTTCCAGATCATCCTCGGCCGCGGCGGGCGCGGGAGCCGGCGCTGGAGCAGGCGCTGCGGTCTTGCTCTGGGCAGACACTTCATCAAATAATGCGTCGAAATCATCAGCGGCGTTGGTCATATCCCTGCTTCTCCATAATTTGTAAAATTGCTGCCCTAAACTTGCCTGCGCGCCTAGGCTCTTCTACCCGAACCAGAGGCTATTAATGACGCTCGGCAATAAAACGCGCTAACGCGAGTGTAGCAGGGCGTCACCGGAATATTCAATCTCCAGGGCCGGAAAGCCGGTTGGTCCAGCCCTTTATTAGGGGCCGAACCAAGTTTACTGTTGTATTTGCAGATACTAACATTGGATAGATGGCCGCAACACGCCCCGCGACGCAAAAGCAGTGCTTCTGTGCAAAAAAATGTATGTAATGCACTAAAGGCTGACAGGAATCTCCCGCTTTATTGATATTTATCAAGTCTTTCCATACTAGCAATAATGTAAATCCCGACTACAATAAAACAGGCCCGGCGTCCCCGATGACGGCCCCGTCTGCCTGGTTTCGCTGACAAGGAGTACCACCATGTACCGCAAAATCCTGATCACCACGGACGGCTCGGCCGTCTCCAGCAAGACCGCCTGCGCCGGCGTCGCCTTGGCCGAACAGCTGGGCGCCGAAGTGCTGGCACTGTTTGTCGCACCCGCGTACCAGTACCCGATTTATGTCGAGATCATTCCCCCCAGCTACCCCAGCGAGGAAGAATACCGGGCCGCCATGCGGCGCGCCGGCGACGACCACGTCGCCGCCATCCGCGCCTCGGCGGCCCAGCGTGGCCTGCGCTTTGAGGCGCTGACGGCGTTTGCCGAAAGCGCGGCCGTCAAGATCGTCGAGGTCGCCCGCGAACATGGCTGCGACCTGATCTTCATGGGCTCGCACGGCCGCAGCGGCTGGGGCCAGCTGTTGCTGGGCAGCGTAACCAACAAGGTCTTGTCGCACTCGCGCATTCCGGTGCTGGTGCACCGCCTGATCGCCGAGCCGGAACCGTCAAAAATCTAGCAACATTGAGAAAAAAGCAAACCTATGCCGCTTTTGCGGTAGTATGCTGGGGCATCTGGTCCGTAGCATGTCCATACTAACAATTCACTTCCCCGCACCCTGCTTATGATCCGCATAGTCATCGCCGACGACCACACTATCATGCGCGAAGGCCTGAAACGCATCCTGGATGGCGCACCCGATATCGATATCGTGGGCGAGGCGATCGACGGCTTCGAGGTACTGGGCCATGTGCGCCAGGGCGGCTTTGACTTGCTGCTGCTGGACCTGTCGATGCCGGGCCGCAGCGGTGTCGACCTGATCCGCCAGATCAAGAGCGAAGCGCCCAAGCTGGCCATCCTGATCCTGACCATGCATGAGGAAGAACAATATGCGGTGCGCGCCATCCGTGCGGGTGCGCAGGGCTATCTGACCAAGGAGAGCGCCGGCACCCAGCTGGTCGGCGCGATCCGCAAGGTGGCCTCCGGCCGGCCCTACATCAGCACCGAGGTGGCCGAGCAACTGGCGCTGAACATCATGATGCCGAACGAGAGCCTGCTGCACAAACAGCTGTCGGACCGCGAATTCGAGGTGTTTTCCCTGCTGGTGGCCGGCAAGTCGATCACCGAGATCGCCAACAGCCTGCATCTGAGCGTGAAAACGGTCAGCACCCACAAGACCCGCATCATGCAAAAGATGGGCATGAGCTCGCTCTCCGAGATGGTGCAATACGCCGTCGCGCACCGTCTGCTGTCGCCGTTCAAGACCTGAACACCCCTCCTCCGACAGAGCAGCTGTAGGACGATTCCTACAAGCGAGCGCGGCATCCTACGGGCATATTCAGCCATTGCTGATATCTATCGCCTGACCTCGTTGGCATACTGAAACCATACGCTAGCCTTGCTGCACAGCTACAGCACCCGGCTACTCCCATCGTCCCAGTCTGCCGTACCTGTCACCAGGAGAAAAACATGTTGTCCACCCAAATGTCCGACATCCGCCCGGCCACCACCACGGTGCAATCGGCATCGATGGAAGCGGGCCGCCAGCGGCAAGGACGGCTTTGGTCCAACCTGAAAGAAGTCTGCGACCTGCTGCACATTCCGGCCAGTTGCTCAATCAGCACTGAAGAGCTGCTGTTCCAGCATGTGCAGTTCAAGACGGGCCAGCGCATCCACACCATTGGCCAGCCCTTCGACACCCTGTACATCGTCAATTCCGGCTTTTTGAAAACCGTGCTGATCGACGAATTCGGCAACGAGCAGGTACTGAGCTTCCCGATGAAGGGTGACCTGCTGGGGGTGGATGGCATCCACACCCGCCACTACTCGTCGGAAGCGGTGGCGCTGTCCGACTGCGACCTGATCCTGCTGCCCTTCAAAAAGCTGACCGCGCTGGGCCGCGTGCACCTGGAACTGGAAAACATGATGTACGGCGTCATGAGCCGCGAGCTGGTGCGCGAACAGGCGATGATCGGCATGCTGGGCGCGCTGAGCGCCGAAGCGCGCGTGGCCCGCTTCCTGATCGCGCTGGCCGAGCGCTTTGCGCAAATGGGCTATTCGAGCAAGCTGTTCAACCTGCGCATGACGCGCCACGAAATCGGCAGCTACCTCGGCCTGACGCTGGAAACGGTCAGCCGCACGCTATCGGCCTTCAACGAAATCGGCCTGATCAGCGTCGACCAGCGCACCATCGGCATCAAGGACCCGGACGCGCTGAAGTCGCTGCGTCGCCTGCCGCCGTCGCGCACCCGCGGCAAGGCAGCCGGCGCCCGCGCCAAGGCCAGTGCCGACAGCACGCCCGCCACCCAGCTGGTGGCGGCACTGTAAAGGCGGCCCTCCCGTTTCATGGTACTACCCTGGTATCACCCCCTTAGGCCCGGCGCAGCTGCCGGGCCATTTTTTTCAGCGCCCGGCATGACAACGCTTGCTTTCGCGGCAGTCTTCCCCAATAATAAACGCAAATGCGAATCATTCTTATTTATTGGAGATTACCCTGATGTCGACCCCACCCCTGCCGGCCCGCCCCTCACTGGCCCTCCCGATCACTCCAACCACCCCGGCCAGCGCGCCACCATTGCGCCGCCTGAGCAGCGCCGAACTGTTGCAGGGCGCCCGGGAAGTGGAAATCGACCACGCAGGCCGCCGCTACCGGCTGCGCGTCACCCAGCTGAATAAACTGATCCTAACCGCCTGAGCGCGCCCCGGCGCGCCCTGCCCAGCCAGCCAGCCGCCGCCGCGCGGCACGCCAGCAAACAACCACCCTTGGAGCGTTTGACATGGCCCTAGACCTGAGCAATCCCATCTTCCTGGCACCGCCCGCCGGCAGCCCCAATCCCGAACTGCTGTTATCAGCCGTGCTGCACCTGATGTCGCACTACACCGCCCACGCTGGCGAGGCCGGCGGCTGCGTCAAGCTGGCAGCCGTCATCGAGCGCCACCTGAAGGCGCTCTCCAGCCTGCCCGGTCTGGCGCCCGTGCTGCGCGCCACCTGCCGCCAGCTGTCCGACGACTGGGCCAGCGTGGTGGAACGCACGCTGCCGCCGGCCAGCGCGACCAAGGGCGGCATCCTCGGCCGCATCATGGCGCGGGCGCGTCCCCTCAGCAGCGAGGCCTGAGCATGTGCGCCCACCATGACAGCAACGTGCCCCTGCCGGAAGCGCAGGCTTCGCGCCGGCGCCGCCTGTGGGAACTGGGAGCGGCCTGCCACTGCCCGCTGATCGGCGTCGGCCTGCCACTGGGCGTGCTGCGCAAGCTGGTCGACAAAGTCGTCGCCGCGCAGCGCAACGGTGGCCAGGTGCTGGCCGATGATTACGAGATCCATGTCGGTGCCGTCTCCGAGTGCGGCAGCCGCAAC
>JBGSBQ010000118.1:0-8536 GCA_041730475.1 Sphingomonadaceae bacterium | reverse complement strand
GCTGCACTGATTTGACTGCGGCCACGACTTTGTCGATCGTGAAGCCGAAATGTTTGCACAGGGCGCCAGCCGGTGCGGATTCGCCGAAGCTGTCGATGCCGATCACGGCGCCTTCGAGGCCTACGTACTTGAACCAGAAATCGGTGACGCCAGCTTCTACTGCTACGCGCGGCACGCCTTTGAGCAGCACGCTGGCTTTGTAGGCGGCGTCCTGACGGTCAAATACATCGGTCGATGGCATCGACACCACGCGCACCGGCACACCCTGCTCGGTCAGTGCGGCGGCGGCGGCCACCGCCAGTTCGATTTCCGAACCGGTGGCGATCAGGATCACTTTGGCATCGGCGGCGTCGCGCAGCACATAGCCGCCCTTCGCGATGTCGGCGATCTGGGCCGCAGTACGTTCCTGATATGGCAGGTTCTGGCGCGAGAAGATCAGCGTGCTCGGGCCATGCTGACGCTTGACCGCCGCGCCCCACGCCACCATCGATTCGGTGGTGTCGCACGGACGCCAGTTGTCCAGGTTCGGAATCAGGCGCAGCGACGACACGTGCTCAACCGACTGGTGGGTCGGGCCATCTTCACCCAGACCGATCGAATCGTGGGTGAACACGAACAGCGAACGCTGCTTCATCAGTGCGGCCATGCGCAGTGCATTGCGGCTATAGTCGGAGAAGGTCAGGAAGGTGGCGCCGAACGGGATGTAACCACCGTGCAGGGCGATACCGTTCATGATCGCGCTCATGCCGAACTCGCGTACGCCATAGTTGATGTGGTTGCCTGGTTGGCCGGAACGCAGTGCCACGCACTCTTTCCAGTTGGTCAGGTTGGAACCGGTCAGGTCGGCCGAACCGCCGAGGAATTCCGGCAGCACCGGTGCCAGTGCCTGAATCGCGTTCTGGCTGGCTTTACGGGTGGCGATGTTTTCTTTCTTCTCGACAGTGGCGGCGACGGCGGCGGCCAGCGTCGCGTCGAAGGCGGCTGGCAGCTCGCCCTTCATGCGGCGCAGCAGTTCGGCCGCTTCGGTCGGGTACTGGGCGCTGTAGTTGGTGAACAGCGCAGTCCACTCGGCTTCCAGCTTGGCGCCGTTGGCTTTCGCGTCCCAGGCGCTGTAGATGTCGGCCGGGATCTCGAACGGAGCGGCGCTCCAGCCGATGTATTCACGTACGGCAGCGACTTCCTTGTCGCCCAGCGCGGCGCCGTGCACCTTGTCGCCACCTTGCAGGTTCGGCGAACCCTTGCCGATCACGGTCTTGCAGCAGATCAGGGTTGGCTTGCTGGCGGTCTTGGCCGCCGCGATGGCTGCCGACACGGCCGCCACATCGTGACCATCGACGGCACGGATCACGTTCCAGCCATACGACTCGAAACGGGCCGGGGTGTCATCAGTGAACCAGCCTTCGACCTTGCCGTCGATCGAGATGCCGTTGTCGTCATACAGCGCGATCAGCTTGTTCAGACCCAGGGTGCCGGCCAGCGCGCACACTTCGTGCGAAATGCCTTCCATCAGGCAGCCATCGCCAACGAAGGCGTAGGTGTAGTGATCGACCACCGGGAAGCCCGGCTTGTTGAATTCGGCACCCAGCAGGTACTCCGACAGCGCCATGCCGACCGCATTGGCAATGCCCTGGCCGAGCGGGCCGGTGGTGGTTTCCACACCCGGCGTGATGTCCACTTCCGGGTGGCCCGGGGTCTTCGAATGCATCTGGCGGAAGGCCTTGATGTCATCCATGCTGACGGCGTAGCCGCTCAGGTGCAGCAGCGCATAGTGCAGCATCGAACCATGGCCGTTGGACAGCAGGAAGCGGTCGCGGTTGACCCATTTCGGGTTGGCCGGGTTGTGGCTGTAATGGCCGCTCCACAGGGCAACGGCGATTTCGGCCATGCCCATCGGCATGCCTGGGTGGCCGGAATTGGCCTTCTGGACGGCGTCCATTGCCAGCGCGCGGATCGCGTTAGCCATTGGGGTGGTGGGGAGCGTAGAAGTCATCGTATCAATCACGGAAGTATGGAAACTGGATGCCGGGCAAGGATCTGCGCGCGTGCGAAGCTAAGTATTTTACCAGAGCCCGTGTCGCACTATTAAAATTGCTGCTTCCGATGAATGTTTGACCTCACGCAAAGCCGACACCCATGCCCCGTTTTTATTGCCCACAGCCACTCTCCCCCGGCCTCAGCGTCGCCCTGCCGGAGGCCGTGGCGCACCATGTGCAGGTGCTGCGACTGGCCGAAGGCGGCTTGGTCACGCTGTTTAATGGCGACGGCGGCGAATACAGCGCCGTCTTGCATAGCATCGGCAAGCGCAGCGTGCAGGCCGAGATCAAGGCCGCCGTGACGCGCGACGTGGAACTGCCGTTCGCCATCACGCTGGCGCAGGCGCTGCCGGAAGCGAGCAAGATGGACTGGATCATCGAAAAGGCGATCGAACTGGGGGTCACGGCGCTGCAACCGCTGGCGGCGCAGCGCTGCGTGGTGCGGCTGTCGGCGGAACGCGCGGAAAAGCGGCTGGCGCACTGGCACGGCATCATCGTGTCGGCCTCGGAACAGAGCGGCCGCAACCGGCTGGCCCAACTCGCGCCGCTACAAGAATACAAGCAGTGGATCACCCAGCAGGACCTGCACCGACGCATTATCCTGACGCCGCGCGCCGAGCAGTCGCTGGCCGACTGGGCCCGCCACCAGCCGCCGCAGGCAGTGACGCTGGTGATCGGCCCGGAAGGCGGCCTCAGCGAGCAGGAAGAAGATGCCGCGCTGCGTCACGGCGCGCTGCCGCTGGCCATGGGACCACGCATCCTGCGCACCGAAACGGCCGGTCTGGCGGCCGTGGCCACGCTGAGTGCAGCCTGGGGCGGCATGTAACAACGCCCGCCGCAATAAAAAAAACCCCCGCGACGCCTTGCAGCGTCGCGGGGTTTTTTACATGCAGCAATTACATCAGAACTTCACGCTGGCGCCGAAGGTGACATAACGGCCCAGTGCATCGTAGGCGTTCGGGAAGGTGTTACCACTATCCATCGAGGTGGTCGACACGTTGGCACCGACGATTGGTGGCTTCTTGTTGGCCGCGTTGTTGACGCTGACGTTCAGACGGACGTTCTTGCTGACGTTCCACACACCCGACAGGTCCACATAGTTGTAGGCCGCGATGTGCGAGTACGCTGGCAGGTAGGTACCCGAACCTGGTTCAACATCGACTGCGCTGACATAACGCCAGTTGTAACCCACGGCGAACTGACCCACGTTCCAGGTCGAACGCTGGTTGAACTTGCGTTTGTACACTGGCGCGGTCGAACCGCTGATGCTGGCGCAAGCGACCGAGTAGTAACCAACGCAGTCACGGTTGACCGACGATGGCGTACCCTGGAACAGGAAGGTCTGCACTTGGTTCAGTGCGAAGGTCAGGTCCAGGCTACCCAGTTTCGGATCCAGGTTCAGCGTCTTCGCAGCCAAACGGTAGTTGACGTTCAGGTCAAAGCCGCTGGTCGACTGGTTACCCGAGTTCGACGATGGCGTTGCAACACCTTTCGAATCCGCACCGTTGAAGGTACCGTTGGCTGGGTTACGACCAACCAGCGCGCACGCGTCGTTAAACGTGTACGACGGATTGTTGGTGTAGCAAGCGTCCAGCACGTCGGTGGTGCTCAGGCTCGATACGGCCTTGTCGATCTTGATCTGGTAGTAATCCAGCGAGATCGCCAGTTTCGGGATTGGTTCCCACACGAAACCGATGGTCTTGGTTTTCGCTTCCTCAGGGCCCAGCTTAGGATTGCCGCCGCTCAGGTTGTTGATCTGGCCCGACGATGGCACTGGCAGCGAACCCAGTTCGCTCAGTGGCACACCGGTCAGACGGCACAGGTTCGACAGGGTGCCGGCGGTGTTGCCTTGCGCCTGGTTGACCTTGTTGCCTTGGCATGGATCGACCGCCAGATTCGACAGGCCGGTGATCTGTGGCTGGAACAGTTCGTTCACGTTCGGCGCACGGGTGGCTTTTTGCACGTTACCGCGGAAGCGCAGCGACTTGATTGGTTCCCAATCGCCGCCCACTTTCCAGCTGCCGTAGCTCTTTTTCGAGCCAGCGGTTTCGAACTCGGATTCACGATAGCCCAGTTCTGCATTCAGCTGACGCATGAATGGCTTGTCCTTAACCAGTGGAATCGCGGCTTCGGCCGAGTATTCACGCAGCGTGAAGGTACCGGTACGGTCCGGGGTTGGTGCGCCCGTGCCCAGCACTTCGCTCTGGATCTGCGACGCAGCGTCGGACTGGGTACCAGCGGTCACTTTGCGCTGTTCGGCGCCAATTGCCATGGTGATCGGCGAGCCAGCGAATGGGCTGACCAGCTTGTTACCGAAATCACCCGAGAAGTTGACCGATGCCACGTCTTGCTTGACGGTTTGCAGCAGGATCGCGCTTTCGTTGATGAAGGCCAGCTGTTCTGGCGAGATGCTGCCAGCGGCGCCGAACACGTTCAGCGGTACGCAACCATTGGCGGCGTTGACGCAGGTGGTTTTGCTCAGCGCGTTGAGCGCTTGTTGGGTCTTCGACAGCGAACCCCAGTTCAGACGGGTCTGGATCTGGTCGGCAGCGCCGCGGCTCCAGTACGCATCATAGGTCCAGTCGAAAGCAACGTCGCCCTTCATCCCCAGCGTGTATTGCAGGGTCTTGTTGTCGAAGTTGTTGAAACGTGGGCCCAGTTCGACGAAGCGACGGTTGACCGTCATCGGTACTTGGGTAGCGTTGCCGACGACGCAGTTGGCGGCGCTGATGCCACGACGTTCGCAGATCTGCTGACGGGCTGCGTCAGGAATGTACGGGTTGCCGATAGGCACGTTGAAGACGTTACCGAAGGTACCCGACTCAGCCAGCGTGGAAGCAACTTTGCTGGCGGTGTAGAACACTTCAGCATAAGCTTCAGCATGGTCGTTGATCTTGTAGTTGGCCAGCGACGTCGCCTGCGTGCGCTCCATGCCGGTCGCGTAGTAGTTCAGCGGGTTGGTGTTGTATTGCACCAGTGGCGACACCAGCTTGCCAGCGCTTGGATCGATCTGCCAGTTGCCGGCCAGCGTGTCGGTACCGCCGACGCCCTTGGAGATGGCGAAGCCGCCTGGAACGGTGGTGTTCGAGCCGGTAGGCTTGCCGGAGACGGAGCTCAGGCTGGTAATGCCGTAAGGGCGCGAACCTTGCGTCACCGGATCAGCGGTGGTGCGGCCGATGCTCAGCACCACGTTGCCGCGGCCGTCATCGAGGTTGGCGCCCATGGTGATGTCGGTGCGCTTTTTCTTGCCGTCGTGCTGGTCAGCGGTGCCGCCGTACGAGGTGGTAGCATCGAAGCCGGTAAAGTTTTTCTTCAGGTTGAAGTTGACCACACCTGCGACCGCATCCGCGCCGTAGGCCACCGATGCGCCACCGGTCAGCAGGTCAACGCGGCTCAGCAGAGCGATAGGAATCGAGTTGGTGTCGACGGTGCCGTTCAGGTTGAACGGTACCAGGCGACGGCCATTGATCATGACCAGGGTACGGTTCGGGCCCAGACCGCGCAGGTCGATGGTGGCGCCGCCGGCGGAACCATTGTTGGTGCCTGGACCGACTGCTGGCACTGCCGCTGGCAGGCCTTTGAAGAACTCTTCCACGGCCACTGGCTGGGCGGATTTGATTTCTTCCGAGTTGACCGACGAGATCGGGCTGGTCGAGGTGGTGCCAGGCGTGGTGATGCGAGTACCGGTCACCTGGACCGATTCAATTTTTTGCGGTGCGGCTTCTTGTGCCAGCGCGTTGTGCATCATTGCGCTCAGACCTACCAGCATGCTGCTGGCAAAAATCGTACGCAGCGAGTGCGAAATTACTTTCTCTTGAATCATTCTAAAACTCCCATTATTAAACCCCTGTCTGGCAGGAGAAACATAACCGTCCGCATTCCAGTGCCCACTCGACACCAGAAACAAATGGCCAGCCCTGTAGGATTCTATTAACGCCTGGACTCAGGGGCCGGGTACCGGCCCTGAACATCGTTACTTGAAACTCTTTTGATATCGCTCAATATGCATTGAGGCACTGCATCAAACCATCTGCTTGGCAAAACTGTCAACACCGGCCACGAAATGTTTCATGAATACAACGCATGCGTAGTTGTTCCATATAGCAAGTAATTTTCAGTGATATTTTTGCTGCGCAGCAGCATATTTTATTAGGCTTATGCTAATACTGCCTAAAGCAACAGTTTTATTTCGGATATAGTCGTTGTAAAAGTATAAAAACCAACAAAACTGGCTACTTACCGTGCAATATACGGAGAAGCAGGAATCCCTTGCTAGCCTCGAATGCTGCGATGCAGCATGAGAAATTCCAGGGTGTCGGCAAAAAACCGCAATTTACGCACGCGGCCCGCCGCTCGTGATGGCGACCTTGCAAACTTGACAATCTGGAATCCTGTTGTATTTCCACAACTTCAAATGTCGCGCGCCCCGCCCCCCCTGCGTAGCACCACGCCGGGCCCGCGCGTCAGCACTGATAGGAGGCAAGGGCTCGGTTAAAATATCGCTTAGCCACTCTCCGCTAGCTACGGAGCCCTGCCATTTCCGGATACCACTATGTTGCGATTAAACGAAGTCAAACTCCCGCTCAACCATGTCGAGCAGGACTTGCCGGCCGCCATCCTGGCGCGCCTCGGCATCCCCGAAACAGCCCTGCTGGGCTACACCGTCTTCAAGCGCAGTTACGACGCCCGCAAGAAAACCGCGATCGTGCTGATTTACTCGCTCGACGTCGACGTGCAGGACGAAGCCGCCGTGCTGGCGCGCCTGCCGCACGATCATCACCTGATGCCGTCGCCCGACACCTCGTACAAATTTGTCGCCAAGGGCGAGCAGCTGGCCGGCCACGACCACAACCTGCGCCCGGTGGTGATCGGTACCGGTCCGTGCGGGCTGTTCGCGGCCCTGATTCTGGCCCAGATGGGCTTGCGTCCCATCATTCTCGAACGGGGCAAGCAAGTGCGCGAGCGCACCGTCGATACCTTCGGCTTCTGGCGCAAGCGCGCGCTGAATCCGGAGTCGAACGTACAGTTCGGCGAAGGCGGCGCCGGTACCTTCTCAGATGGCAAGCTGTACAGCCAGATCAAGGATCCGAAGCACTACGGCCACAAAGTCTTGACCGAGTTCGTCAAGGCCGGCGCGCCGGAGGAAATCATCTACGTCAGCAAGCCGCACATCGGCACCTTCCGCCTGGTCAAGATGGTCGAGCAGATGCGCGCCAACATCGAAGCCATGGGCGGCGAATACCGGTTTGAAAGCAAGGTGGTTGATATCGCCATCGAGCAATTGGCCGACGGCGGCCAGGTACGCGGCGTGACGCTGGAAGGCGGCGAGACCATCGCCACCAACCATGTAGTGCTGGCCATCGGCCACAGCGCGCGCGACACCTTCCAGATGCTGTATGAGCGTGGCGTCTACATTGAAGCCAAGCCGTTCTCGATCGGTTTCCGCGTCGAGCACCCGCAATCGCTGATCGACGCCTGCCGCTTCGGCCCGAATGCCGGCCATCCCATCCTCGGCGCCGCCGACTACAAGCTGGTGCACCACGCCTCGAATGGGCGCGCCGTGTACAGCTTCTGCATGTGCCCGGGTGGCACCGTGGTGGCTGCCGCGTCCGAGCCGGGCCGCGTCGTCACCAATGGCATGAGCCAGTATTCGCGCAACGAGCGCAATGCCAACAGCGCCATCGTGGTCAGCATTTCGCCGGAAGTCGATTACCCGGGCCACCCGCTGGCCGGCATCGAATTCCAGCGCCGGCTGGAAGAAAAAGCGTTCGAGCTGGGCGGCGGCACCTACCATGCGCCGGGCCAGCTGATGGGCGACTTCGTGGCCGGACGCGCCTCGACCGAGCTCGGCAGCGTCATCCCGTCCTACAAGCCGGGCGTGCACCTGACCGATCTGGCGCAAGCGCTGCCGGAATACGCGGTGACGGCACTGCGTGAAGCGTTCCCGGCGTTTGACAAGCAGATCAAGGGCTACTTCAAGCACGACGCCGTGCTGACCGGTCTGGAAACCCGCACCTCGTCACCGATCCGCATCAAGCGCCGCGACGACACGCTGCAAAGCCTGAACACGCGCGGCCTGTTCCCGGCTGGCGAAGGCGCCGGTTATGCGGGCGGCATCCTGTCGGCCGGCGTCGACGGCATCAAGGTAGCGGAAGCGGTGGCGCTGTCGATGGCCGCCGCCAGCTAAGGCGCGCCGCGCCTCAGGCCGACTCGGGCAGGCGCACCCGGATGCGGCAGCCCTGCCCGTCCAGGCCAGCCTCGGCTGCGACGCTGCCGCCCATCTGGTGCACGATGGTGTACACGATGTGCATGCCGAGCCCGGAGCCGCCCTGGCCGCGCTTGGTGGTGAAGAAGGGTTCAAACAGCCGCGTCCGCACTTCCGGACTCAGGCCAACACCCTGGTCAGCCACGTCCAGCAGCAGCCAGCTGCGCCCATCGACGGTCTCGGTGCGGGCGCTGATGCTGACCGGGCCACCGTCCGCATAGGCGTGCTTAGCGGAATT
>JBGSBQ010000117.1:0-8553 GCA_041730475.1 Sphingomonadaceae bacterium | reverse complement strand
CCACGGTCAGTGATCGCCGACGACAGGTCGATCAGCAGCGCGCCGCTATAACCGATCACCTCCACATCGCGTCGCGCATCGACCACCATGGCGCTGTTTTCATCGATGCCCAGACCGATCTGGTAGCCCTTCTTCAGCATCACCGGAATCATGCGGGCGAAGCGGCCGCGCACCAGCAGGTGCTGATCGACGAATACGTCGTCGCCGATGAAGCCCAGGCCAGGCGCGATTTCCTTGCCATCGGTGATGCCGAGCTTCAGCATGTCCAGCACCGGCTTGGCGTCGTAGAACATGGTGGTGCTCATGATGGCGGCACCGGCGCTGGAGCCGGCGATCACGCCGCCATCGCGGTACACATCCCAGATCGCTTCCAGCGCCGCCGTGCGGTGGCCGTTCGGACGCACCAGCGCCTGCGTGATGCGGGCCTGGTCGCCGCCGGCAAAATAGATGCCGGTGGCCGAATGGATCAGCGCGACGACTTCCGGATCTTCAGCCGCCTTACGGTAATCGCTATTTGGCAGCGTCACACCAAGCGGCATAAAGAAGGCTTGCGCGCCGTATTGATTGAGTTTGTTGATGGTGCTCTGGGCCGACTTCTCCGGATTGATCGAGGCCATGCCGAACACGGCGATGCGGGCGCCCTTGCCGCCGGCCAGCGCCACGATGCGCTGCCACACTTCGGCGTTGTCGGCACGCAGACCGCCGCCGATGATGACCAGATTGCCGGCCGGTGGTACCAGCACCGGTTTGGGCGGCGGCACCGCCTTGGACGGCAGCTTGGCGCTGCTGACGACGTCGAGCGCCTTGCCAGGCAAGGTGATTTTAGGTGCGGCTGCCACGGCGCTGGAAGCGCCCCCCACGGTAGCGCCCAGCGCCAGCAGCCAGGCCAGGCCCAGCACGGGGAGAGATAGACCAAAAACTTTCATAGTGCCCTTCCAAATCAAAAACATGGCGCGCTGGCAGGCGCGCCATCCAGCTTCACTGCAGCCGCATTACTTGAATGCGTAGTTAGCACTCACATAAAAACGCCGGCCACGGGGGTCAGTGTAACTTGGATCATAGCCCGAGATGAAGAAATAGGCCTGATTCGAGAACGGCGGGCTGGTATTGAACAGGTTCTGAATGCCGCCGCGCAGCTTGAACTGCTTGGTAATATCGTAGGCGCCGGACAGGTTCCACAAGGTGTAGGCCTTGACCTTGTTGGCCGCGACCACACTGCCGTCATCGATGTTGATGGCCGAGTTCTGGTCGTCATAGCCGCTTGAATAGGTATTCGACAGGCTGGCCGAATACGGCCCCTGATCCCAGTACAGCGTAATCGTATGGCGCCAGCGCTGTACCACGCCGTCGGTGACGAAGCGATTCAGGTTGCTGACATAGGCATCACCGGGGCTGTTCTGGATCTTCGAATCGAGCACGTAGGTGCCGTTGATGTGGCCACCGAAGCGGCCCCACGCCGTCTGCACGCCATGCAGGTCCAGCGACAGATCGATCCCGGACGCCAGCTGCGCCCCACGGTTTTCCTTACGCAGTTCGATATAGTCGATCAGTCCATCTTCATCGCGGTGCACCAGGTCACCGTACTTGGCCAGATTGCCGAGGATGACGTCGTCGCCGATTTCGCTGATCAAGTCAGTGCGTTTGATGTTCCAGTAATCGAGCGTCATCGTCACCTGTTTGCTCGGTTCCAGCACTGCGCCCAGCGAGAACTGGCGGCTGTGTTCTGGCTTCAGCGTGGAATTGCTATACCGACGGGTATCCCAGTTATCGGCACAGTCGGAGTAGTTATTGTCCACCGTGGCGCAATACACCGGATCAGGCAAAGTGGCGGTGCTGCTGTAGACGGTCGGGCGGAACAGGTCCGTCATCGACGGTGCGCGGAAGCCGCGTCCGACCGAGGCGCGCAGCAGCATCTGCTTGCTCGGCAGGTAGCTGATGCCGATCTTCGGACTGGCGGCGCCGCCCACCACCTGATAGTGGTCGTAGCGGGCCGACAGCTGCGCTTCCCACTGTTTGGTGAACGGCACCAGCAGCTCGCCATACACGGCCGACACGCTGCGCTTGTCGCTGGTGGCGCGGCCCCCTTCGGGCGCGAAGTCATTGTTGATGTTATCGCTCAGCAGCAGCGCTGACGGCGTGAAGTCGTTGCGCTCGCGGCGCAGTTCACCGCCGACCGCCAGCGCCATCTCGCCGCCGGCCAGCGTCGCCAGCGGATGCGACACCTTGAAGTCGATCGAATCCATGGTGCCGCGCGCGTGGCGTACGTCGTCGTTGACCTGAATGCTGTCGAGCAGCGCCACGCCGGCCGCGCCGGACGGACCGAAAGGATTGATCAAGCCCGATGCAATCCCGTCCAGCAGCTTGTCGTACAGCACGTAGCCGTGGGTATCCTTATCCTTGATGGTACTCACGCTGTGGTTCAGCGCCACGTCATAATCCCAGCCATGGCTGCTGCCAGTAAGGCCGACGACAAAGCGCTGACTCTCGCTGGTCAGCTCACTGGTGCGGCGGCCGGCCTCGTTGAGGCGCATGCGCAGCTGGATTTCGCCGACCACGTCGTCATCGGCGCTGGCGGCGTCCGAGGCCAGGTCATACTTGGCCAGCGCCGGGATCTTCTTGTAATCGATATAGCCGGTCACCCGCGCCGAAGAACCGACGTAGTTGGTGCGCGAACGGCTCAACGCCACCTCGGCATACAGCTGATTGTCGCCGCCCAGTTGCAGCACACCGCGGCCGAGGAAATTGGCCTTGTCGGACTTCGGATACAGCTCGGTGTCGCCCATGTAGTCATAAGTGCAGGCGTCGACCCCGCCGGTGCCGCCCGGCAGGTACAGATTGGCCGGCGGCGCGCAGCCGGGCAGCGACAGGTTGATGGTGCGGTTGGTGATCGGCTTGCCGTTGAGGGTGAAGCCCTGCTCCTGCAGGTAGTCACGCTGGGCCCCGGTCAGGCGGATATTCGCCGGGCTGGTGTAACCGGACAGCAGGTGCGGCAGGCGCTCGGCCACCTGCAGGTTGGGAATGAACTTGCGCTGCGCGGTGCTCAGCGCATCGGTGCGCTGCAGATCAAGCACGCCGAACACATTGAAGCCGTCGCGCGCCAGATCACCCTTGCCGGCGCTGATGGTGGCGGTGCGCTTGCCGGCGCCGCCTTCGTCGGTCTTCAGGCCGGACACATTCAGTTCCAGTCCCTGGAAATCCTTGCGGGTGATGAAGTTGATCACCCCGCCAATGGCATCGGTGCCATACAACGCCGAGGCGCCGTCCAGCAGCACTTCGACGCGCTGGATCGCGGCGGCCGGGATGTTATTCAAGTCGACGCCGGTGTCGTCGCCGGGCGAAGCGAAGTTGGCCATGCGGCGCCCGTTCAGCAGTACCAGCGTGGACGAGGTACCGATACCGCGCAGGTTGGCACTATTAAAGCCGCGCTGGTCGCCGCCGACATTGATGCTGGCACCGTCGGTCAAGCCGCCGCTGTTGGCAGTGACACGCGCCATCAGCTCGGCGGCGGTGGTCACGCCGGCCTTGTCGATGTCGGCCCGGGTGATGATCTGCACCGGCAGCGCGGTCTCCGATTCCAGCCGCTTGATGGCGGAACCGGTGATTTCGACCTTCTGCAACGGCGCCTCATAGCCCACGTTCTGCGCCCATGCGCCCTGCACCGCCAACCCTACCATCGCTGTAACCGTCAACCGCAGCGCGACCCGTTTGCTCATGTAACTCTCCCTGTAGGCTTCTGTATTAACAATATAATTAAGCTAACTTTACGCAGTTAGGGGTGAAAACACAACCTGGAGCGTCGAAAGCGCGACAAAATTAGCCGGGAATTTACATTGTCAAAATATTCCGACATACTCGTTCAGTCGCTATCCTGCACTCCCGCCAATTCAGGCCGTCCATCGATCATGCAAGTACACACACACACCCTCTCCGCACCGCACGGCAATGCCGGCTTTGAACTCACCAGTTTCCACTTCGGCACCCCGGGCAGCGGCAAAAAGGTCTACATCCAGGCCTCGCTGCACGCTGACGAAATTCCCGGCATGCTGGTCGCGCAGTTCCTGCGCAAAGAATTGCAGGCCCTCGAAGCGGCCGGCCAGATCGCCGGTGAGATCGTGCTGATCCCGGCCGCCAATCCGATCGGGCTGGCGCAAGCGATCCAGGGCGCCGCCTTCGGCCGCTTCGACCTGACCACCGGGGTCAATTTCAACCGCGCCTACAAACACGTGGCCGAGGACCTGAAACTGTCGCTGGCTGGCCAGCTGACGCAGGATGCCAGCGCCAACGTAGCCCTGATCCGCGCCCATGCACGCGCCTCGATCACGCGCTGGAACCCGGCCACCGATGCCGAACAACTGAAGAAAACCCTGCTCGGTCTGGCGATCGACGCCGACATCGTGCTCGATCTGCACTGCGATAACGAAGCGGTACTGCATATCTACACCGGCACGCCGCTGGCTGGCGCCATCGCGCCGCTGGCGGCACTGCTGGGCGCCCACGCCGTGCTACTGGCGCTGGAAGCGGGCGAAGAACCGTTCGACGAAGCCTGCAGCCGTCTGTGGTGGGATCTGGAAGCCCACTTCAAGGACTATCCGATCCCGATGGCCTGTCTGTCGACGACGGTGGAGCTGCGCGGCGAAAGTGAAGTCAGCTACGAGCTGGCAGGCAGCGATGCCCAAGCGCTGCTGCGCTTCCTGACCCTGAACGGCGTGCTGCGCGATGCCAGTTTGCCCGACCAGGCGGCCATCGATGCTGCGCTGACGCAATTACCTGCCCCATTGTGTGAGGCCACGCCGCTGGAAGGCGTGGCGCCGGTGCTGGCGCCGCATGCCGGCCTGCTGGTGTACACCTGCGCGCTGGGCACCCGGGTCGCCGCCGGCGATGCGCTGGCCGACCTGATCGACCCGGTGTCCGGCGAGACCACGGTGCTGCGCGCCGAAGTGGCCGGGGTGTTCTTCGCCCGCAGCGCGCACCGCCATGTGCTGCGCGGGATGAACGTGGGCAAAGTGGCAGGCGCCAAAGCCTTCCGCGCCGGTAAACTACTGAGCTCCTGAGCCAACCAGAACGATGAAATCATTCAAACTGCCGCACACCTTCGTCCTGCTATTCGCCATTCTGGCCATGATCGCGCTGGCGACCTGGCTGGTCCCGGGCGGCAAATACGACACCCACCTGGTCAACGGCAAGCAGCTGGTTGATCCGGCCACCTTCCACTACATCGCCAGCAAGCCGCAAGGACTGCCACAGCTGATGATGGCGCCGATCAAGGGTTTTGCCGAGGCGGCGTTAATCATCGGCTTCGTGCTGATCGTCGGCGGCGTGTTCAATGTGCTGCACACCACGCAAGCCATCGACGCCATGATCAAGTCGCTGGCGCGGGCTCATGAGCATTCGCGCTTCGTGCGGGCGGCGCTGATCCCGGTGTTCGTTACCCTGTTCTCGATCGGCGGCGCCACTTTCGGCATGAACGAGGAAGCGATACCGTTCATTCTGATCTTCGTGCCACTGGCGCTGGCGCTGGGCTATGACACCATCGTCGGGGTCTCGATCCCCTTCCTCGGCTCGCAGGTCGGTTTTTCGGCGGCCTTCCTGAATCCCTTCAATGTCGGCATCGCGCAGGGCATTGCCGGGGTACCGGTGTTCTCGGGTATCGCCTACCGCGCGATTGTGTGGGCGATTGCCACCGCCATCACAGTGGCCTTCCTGATGTGGTACGCGGCCCGCGTCAAGCGCGCGCCGGAAAAAAGCCCGACCTACCAGCTCGATCTGGAAAAGCGCCGCGAGCAGCCGCAAGGGCTGGGCGAGTTCAGCGGCATGACCAGCACCCACAAGATCGTGCTGTCGATTTTTGCCGCCACGCTGCTGGCGATGGTGGTCGGGGTGGTCAAATTTGACTGGTTCATCGAAGAGATTGCGGCGCTGTTCCTGTCGATGGCGATCGTGGTTGGCCTGATTGCGCGGCTCGACTCGGACACGCTGGTGGCGTCATTCATGCAGGGCGCCAAGGATCTGGTCGGTACTGCGCTGGTGATTGCACTGGCGCGCGGCACCATGATTTTGGCGCGCGACGCCCACATCATCGACACCATGCTGCACGCGCTGATGCCGCTGGTAGCTTCGTCCAGCCCGATTTTCGCGGCGCAGAAGATGTTTCTGATCCAGACCGTGATCAATTTCTTCATCCACTCCGGGAGCGGGCAGGCCGCGCTGACCATGCCGATCATGGGGCCATTGGCCGATCTGGTCGGCGTGACCCGCCAGACTGCGATTCTGGCGTTTCAGTTCGGCGAATTCACCACCCCGATGATACCGACCTCCGGCATCACGGTCGGGGTGCTAGCGCTGGCGCGGGTGCCATGGATTACCTGGGCCAAGTGGATGATACCGCTGCAGCTGATCTACGCGGTGCTGGCGCTGCTGCTGCTGATTCCGCCCTGCCTGATGAACTGGCAGTAAGCCCACGGCGAAAGCCGGGGTCAGACGGTAATGCCGTTAAGTTAAGGCGCAGATCTGCTAACAAACCCCACCGACGCAAAGCCGGGGTCAGACCCGCCGGGTCTGACCCCAGATCTTGTCTTGGGGTGCAAGCGCACGCTACGGCACGCTAACTTAACGGCATTAGGGGCTGACCCCGGCACTTGGGTCTGGGGCTGTTACATTCCCGGCGCCGGCACTTCCGGAATCGGATTGCGCAGGCTGATATTCATCATGTTCCAGCCCCGGATGGCGGCAATCACATAGCCCAGATCGACGATTTCCTCGTCATTGAAATGCTGCTGCAGCAGCGCGAAATCGGCATCCTCCGGCTGGCGCAGCGGAATCGCATTGACCGCCTCGGCCCACTGCAACGCGGCGCGTTCGCGCTCGCTGAAGAACGGCGCCTCGCGCCAGCCGCCCAGCGCATTCAGATGACGGGGTTCGGCTTCCAGCCGGATCAGCGCGCGCCAGTGCATGTCGACGCACACGCCGCAGCCGTTGATTTGCGAAACGCGCAGGTTAACCAGTTCGGCCAGGCGCGCGCCCAGCGTGGTCTTGTGCACCGCCGTCGACAGGCTGATCATGGCCTGCAGCTTGGCCGGCGACAGTTGGAAGAAGGGGATGCGTGCAGGGTGTGTCATGGTAGTTCCTTAACGGTGAACGGAAGCCGCCCATCGCGCCTTCCATACCGATAAGACGCGCCACGCTGCGCGTTTGTGACAGCGCGTTCAAATAAATTGCGGCACGCCCGTCAATTTATCCGGATTACGCAGGATGAAGGCGGCGACGATCAAGCCGTCATCGACGATGAAGGCCTGCGCCGATTCGATTTTCCCGTCGATATAGCGCAGCAGCCCGGCCTCGCCATTGATGGTCGCCATGCGGTACACCACCTGCCCCGGATGCTGGTGCTCCAGCGTCCAGAACATGCCGGCCACCCGACCCGCCCCATGCAGGATGTGCAGGAAGGAGCTGACCTTGCCGCCGCCATCGGCCACCATCTGGACATCGTCCGCCATCATCGCCTTCATCGCCGCCCGGTCGCCGCTGGCGGCCGCCTGCATGAAACGACCCAGCAGCGCCCGATGGGCATCCTTGGGCACCGCAAAGCGCGGCCGCTCCTGCTGCACGCGCTGCTGCGCGCGGTGCACCATCTGGCGGCAGGACGCTTCCGTTTTTTCCAGCATGGCCGCGATCTCGGCATAGTCATAGTCGAACACTTGCCGCATCAGGAACACGGCGCGCTCCTCCGGCGACAGCCGCTCCAGCACCCACATGACAGCCAGAGATACCTCGCTGGCCAGTTCGGCGGCCGTCTCCGGGGTGCGCTCATCGAGTTCCACCAGCGGTTCCGGCAGCCACCAGCCGATGTAGGCCTCGCGTTCAGTTTTGCGGCTACGCAGGCGATCGATCGCCAGCCGGGTGGTGACGGTCACCAGCCACGCTTCGGCCGACTGCAATTGCGCGCGCTCGGCATCGTTCCAGCGCAGCCAGGCATCCTGCACCACGTCTTCGGCATCGGCGCGCACACCCAACATGCGGTAGGCGATGGCGAACAGTCTTGGACGCAAGGCAGCGAAGACGGTGGAATGGCTGGCGGCGGAATCGGTCATGGCAGGTCCGGATCGGGGTTAAACAGGCCTAGACGGCCGGCACCGCAGGTTTGTGACAGCGCATAACGATATTACGACTTTTTCGCCTACCGGATGAACTGGCAGTCAACCCGAGGCCAAATCTGGGGTCAGACCCGCCGGGTCTGACCCCGGCGTTGCGTCGGTGGGGTTTGCCAGCCGATCTGCACCTTAACCTAGCGGCATAATGGTCTGACCCCGGAACTTGGGTCTGGGGCTATAATTGACCGGATCTCCGCGCCACATTACAGAAAATACGACACCATCCCATGACTGCACAACTCTCCAAAAAAGGCGAGGCCTGGTCGGCCCGCTTCTCCGAACCCGTCTCCGATCTGGTCAAACGCTATACCGCCTCGGTGTTCTTCGACAAGCGTCTGGCCAAGGCCGACATTCAGGGTTCGCTGGCCCATGCTGAAATGCTGGCCGCGCAAGGCATCATCAGCGC
>JBGSBQ010000116.1:0-8582 GCA_041730475.1 Sphingomonadaceae bacterium | reverse complement strand
TTTCCTGGCAAGCTGAGTAATCATCTTGCCCCACCCGCTGCCCCACTATATTTATGAGTCCAACCACCCTGCTGTCTGCGTCCCGTTTCTACCAGCGCTGGCTGGCCGCCGCGCCCGAGCGCGCCGCCAAGGCCGATGCACTGGCGCAATTATCGCTTGCCCAGCTGAATTTTGCTGACTATTTAGCCAGCGAATCCTTGATCCCGAGCAATCCTGACGCGGCGCCGCTGCCGACCCAGCGCGCCATGCGGCGCCTGCGCAACCTGCTGGTATGCAGCCTGATCCGGCGCGACCTGGCCGGCCAGGCCGACCTGGCCGAAGTGGTAACGGCGATGACACGCTTTGCCGATTTCGCGATCCAGACCCATGTGCGCGAACTGATGGCGGAACAGGTCGCGGCGCACGGCATGCCGACCGGGCGCGAATCGGGCCTGCCGCAAGCACTGATGGTGCTGGCCATGGGCAAGCAAGGGGGCGGCGAGCTGAACGTGTCGTCCGACATTGACCTGATCTTTGTCTATCCGGAAGACGGCGACACGGTCGTCACCGCCGCCAGCCAGCGCAGCCTGTCCAACCACGAATTCTTCATCCGGCTCGGCAAGAAGCTGATCGCCGCACTGGCCGAGATCACCGAAGATGGCTACACCTTCCGGGTCGACATGGCACTGCGCCCGAACGGCGCGTCGGGCCCGCTGGCCGCCAGTCTGGGCATGGTGGAAAACTATCTGATCGTGCAGGGCCGCGAATGGGAGCGCTACGCGGGGGCCAAGGCGCGCGCCGTCACCGGCCGCGCCGAGGACATCGCGGCGCTGGACGCCATCGTGCGGCCGTTCGTGTTCCGCCGCTACCTCGATTTCGGCGTCATCGATGCGATCCGCAACATGCATGCGCAGATCCGGGCCGAGGTGAACCGCCAGGAGCGCTTGCACCCGGACCGCAGCAACAACGTCAAACTGGGCCGCGGCGGCATCCGCGAAATCGAATTCCTGGCCCAGGTATTCCAGCTGATCCGCGGCGGCCGCGACGCCGCGCTGCGCGACCGCTCGACCCGCACCACGCTGCGCACCATCGCCGAAAAAGGCTTGCTGAGTCACGCCATCGTCTACCAACTGCTGGCTTCTTACACCTTCCTGCGCAATCTGGAGCACCGCCTGCAATACCTGGACGATGCCCAGACGCATACGGTGCCGGCCAATCCGGCCGACCAGGAGCTGGTGGCGCAGATGATGAACCTGCCCAACGCGGCCACGCTGCTGACCCAGCTGGAAGCCCACCGCCAGTTCGTCGCCGGCCAGTTCGACGAAATGTTCGCCGACAAATCGACCGCCAATGGCGACGATATCGACCCCGCGTCCAGCAATGCCTGTGCCGACCCGGACAACCAGGAAGCGATCCAGGCCCGATTTACCGCGCTCGGCTTTGACGATCCGGCCGCCGCTGCGCGCCGCCTGATTGCCACCTGGCAGGCGCCGCGCCTGCAATCCTTGCCCGAGGCCAGCCGCAACCGGCTGGTGGCACTGGTCAACACGGCGCTGCCGCTGATCGCCGAGGCCGCCGCCGAATCGAGTGGCGGCAGCCAGCAGGCCACGCTGGGCCGGCTGCTCGATTTCCTGGAAGCGATTGCACGCCGCTCGGCCTACCTGTTGCTGCTGACCGAATACCCGCACACGCTGGCGCGCGTGATCCGCATGGTGCATGCCAGCCGCTGGGCCGCCCAGTTCCTCAGCCAGCACCCGATCCTGCTCGATGAGCTGCTGGACGACCGGATCCGCAACGCCGTGTTCGACCCGGCCGCGCTGGCGCTCGACCTGCAACGCCAGCTGGACGGTGCGGCCGGCGACACCGAACGGCAGATGGATATCCTGCGCGAAATCCACCACGCCCAGCTGTTCCACCTGCTGGCGCAGGATCTGGCCGGCGACCTGACCGTGGAAAAGCTGGCCGACCACCTGTCGGCACTGGCCGATACCATCGTCGCCGCCACTATCCGCGCGGTCTGGCAAACGGTGGCCACCCGCCACCGCGAGGTGCCGCGCTTTACCGTCATCGCATATGGCAAGCTGGGCGGCAAGGAGCTCGGCTATGTGTCCGACCTCGACGTCATCTTCCTGTACGACGACGCCGATCAGGAAGCCCCGGCCCAGTATGCCAAGCTGGCGCAACGCTTCATTACGTGGATGACCTCGCATACCTCGGCCGGCATCCTGTTCGACATCGATACCGCGCTGCGCCCGGACGGTGCCAGCGGCATGCTGGTATCGAGCGTATCGGCGTTCGAGAAATACCAGCAGGCATCGGCCTGGGTGTGGGAACACCAGGCCCTGACCCGGGCCCGCTATTGCGCCGGCGACAGCGCGATCGGCGCGCGTTTCGAACAGATCCGCGAAACGGTGCTGCGCCAGCCGCGCCCGGCCGACGGTGCGCTGCGCGCCGAAGTGCTGGCGATGCGCCAGCGCATGTATGACGCCAAGCCGAATCCCACCGCGCTGTTCGACCTGAAGCAGGATGCCGGCGGCATGATCGATATCGAGTTCATCGTCCAGTTCCTGGTCTTGCAGCACGCCGCCGCCTATCCACAACTGACGGCGAACGCGGGCAATATCGCGCTACTTAAACTGTGCGGCGATCTCGGCCTGATTGATGCCGGCCTGGCCGCCAGCGTCGGCGATGCCTACCGCCAGTTGCGCAAGTTACAACACCAGTTGCGCTTGCAGGGTCAGGATCTGGCCCGGGTCGACCCGACACTGGTGGCCAGCCACGCAGATGCCGTGCGCGCACTCTGGCAACAAATATTTGCGCAAGATGCTGCAAAGTAACAACAGTCAGGACTGGCAAAGCGCGCTACTATGACTCGGCAATACTTACAAACCAATAGTCGCCGCACGCAGCGCGTGACCGCGATCAATCCCACCAGGAGGAAACAACATGAAGACATTTTTCAGCGCCGTGGCTGTCAGTATCGCCCTGTGGGGCGCGTCCGGTCTGGCCCAGGCCGCCGACAAGGGTAGTGCCGACGAGGCCATCGCCATGGTCAAAAAAGCCGTCGCCATGGTCAAGAGCGACGGCAAGGAGAAGACCTTTGCCGCGATTGCCGACCCCGCCAATACGAATTTCCATGACCGCGACCTGTACCTGTATGTGTACGACCTGAACGGTGTGGCAGTGGCTCACGGCAATAATCCTAAGATGGTCGGAAAACCATTGATCGGTTTAAAAGATAATGAAGGAAAATTATTAATCAAGGAGATGGTGGAATTAGCCAAATCCAAAGGAAAGGGCTGGGTTGAATTTAAATGGCCTAATCCCGTGACTAAAACCGTAGAAGCCAAAGCCGGTTATATCGAACGGGTCGACGATATATTGATTGGCTCCGGCATCTATAAATAAACCGATTCTGCGGTTAATCTTCCGGTAGTTGCTGACGGCGCCCTCGCGGCGCCGTTTTGCTGCCTGCCAGGGCCGCAGCGGGCTGCGGCCAGCGCCTGCTGCCGCCTTGAAATTATGCCAATAATTAGCATAAAAGCGCCAATTTATGGCATTCCGCAGACCCTACGCCGAACGTGGCGCCCGGCCAGCGATAAAATGATACAGATTCAATCCAGCATGGCGGCGAGCGGTATCGGATTAATGCCGACGCGGATCCGCCCGTGCCGCCTCCTTATTTAAGTGTTTCACGTAGTCTTATCATTAATATCGTCCGGGAATTAATCCGCCGCGCACCGCGCCCCGCTATTCATGTGCCGCAGCAGCACCGATAAACATGGCGTACCAATCGAATATACCGGGGCATGCCAGGCGCCGGCCGGACGATATTCCCCTGCCAATGGCAGGGGAATGCCTGCCGGCAGAGTGGCGCCGGCCGCCTGAATTTCCGATCTGGCACTGTTGTGTTTTTGCGAATCTTGACGATTTGAAGGCTGTTTACATTGCCAAGGTTGGGGCCCGCTAGTTAAAGTGGATCGTTAAAAATATATTTAACAAAAAAATCAGGAGAGTTGTTTCAACACACCCAGAAGGAGTTTGGCAATGATGAAGGAAACAGTATTATCGCGCTCTATCCGCATGATCTGCGTAGGGGGCGTCGCACTGAGCATGAACGCAGCATTCGCACAGGAAGCTGCGGACACTGCAGTGCAAAAGATTCAGATCACCGGTTCGCGTATCACGACCCCGGGCGCCGAGTCGCCGTCGCCACTGCAAGTGCTGACCGCAGCCGACATCGCCGCGTCGGGCGCCGTCAATCTGCAGGATCTGCTGCAGAAGAATCCAACGATGGGTACCCCATCGCTGAGCCGCACCAATTCCAATTTCCTGACTTCCGGTGGCGGCGTCTCGACCGTCAACCTGCGTAACCTGGGCGATTCGCGCACCCTGGTGCTGGTCAACGGCCGTCGTTTCGTCTCGGGCGTCCCGGGCGATACCGCCGTCGACTTGAACACCATCCCGATCGACTTCATCGAACGCGTCGAACTGATGACCGGTGGCGCCTCGGCGACCTACGGCTCGGACGCCGTGGCGGGTGTGGTCAACATCATCCTAAAGCGCAACTTCAATGGTCTGGTGTTTGACGGTTCGACCGGCCGCAGCTCGGAAGGCGATGACTTCAAGAAGAAACTGGCCCTGACCTGGGGTCTGACCAGCGCCGATGGCGCCAGCAACATCATGGGTCACTTCGGCTACTCGAAACAAGGCGCCGTGATGTCGAAAGACCGTCCGGGCCTGGGCGCTGCCGTCGACCAGATTTCCAAGGGCTATGCAGTGACCGGCGACATCGCCGACCTGTACACCGCCCAGGCACCGTTCTACTCGAGCTTCGCGCCACAAGGCCGTTTCTTCATGTCGAACGGCTCCAGCTTCACCTATGACGCCGCTGGCAAGGTCATCCCATGGTCGACCAACGGTTCGGCCACGCTGGCCGCGACCGGTTTCAACCGTTCGGCCTACCGTACCATCGCCGTGCCGACCGAACGTTACTTGTTCGCCACCAACGGCAACTATGCGATCAACGAGAACCATAGCGCGTTCTTCGAAGGCACCTACGCGCAGACCAAGGTCGATACCAACATCGAACCGTACCCACTGGATTCGGCCAACATCTATCCTGCTACCGGCGGCAAGATTCCTGGCGAATTCCTGGTCAACGGCGCCATGGTGCGCAACCCGCTGCTGCCGGACAATCTGTGGAACGGCATCAAGGATACCAACGGCGACGGCGCCCGCGACTGGAACTTCACCCGTCGTATGGCCGAAGTCGGTCCACGCCACAGCACCGTCGATCGCGGCACCTTCCGTCTGGCAACTGGTCTGAAGGGCACCTTCCTGAACGACTGGAACTACGACACCTACCTGATCTACGGCCGCACCACCGAGGCCCAAACCTCGACCGGCCAGGTCAACGTGCTGAACTTCCGTAGCGCGCTGGAAGCTATTCCTGACGGCAAAGGCGGCGCGATGTGCCGTGACGCTCAGGCTCGTGAACAGGGTTGCGTCCCGATCAATGTGTTCGGCTATGGCAGCATCAGCCCTGAAGCCCTGAAATACGTCGTGGCACCAGGTTCGCTGGCCACGGAAGTGACCCAGAAATCGGTCGGTGGTTCGGTCAGCGGTGAATACTTCGATTTGCCAGCAGGTAAGATCGGCTTCGCAGCCGGTTACGAATGGCGTAACGAAGCGTCGCAAAGCGTCGCTGACCCGCTGACCCAGGCTGGCCTGAACGCCGGTAACGCGATCCCAGCCACCTACGGCAGCTTCATCGTCCGTGAAGAATTCGTCGAAACCAACGTGCCACTGTTGAAAGACAAGCCGTTTGCCAAGATGCTGAACTTCAAGGGCGCGTTCCGCCATGGTGACTACTCGACCGTGGGCAGCACCAACAGCTGGAATGCCGGCCTGGAATGGGCCGTCAACAACGACGTCAAGTTCCGCGGTACCCGTGCATTGTCGACCCGTGCGCCAAACATCAACGAACTGTACTCGCCACCAAGCCAGGACTTCCCGTCCGGTCTGGTTGACCCATGCGTTGGCGTGACCGCCAGCTCCAGCGATGCGAAGAGCGTTGCCTGCCGCGCCGCTCCTGGCGTCAACGCCAACATCGCCGCCAATGGTGGCGTGTTCACGCTGAACCAGGCTGACATCCAGGGCGTGTCCGGTTACAACCGCGGCAACCCTAACCTGGGCGCTGAAAAAGGCCGTTCGAGCACCGTTGGTGTGGTCGTGACCCCACGTTCGATCCCGATGCTGAGCAAGTTCACCTTCACGGCGGACTACTTCAACATCAAGATCGCCGACGCCATCGTCAGCACCCCACGCCAGTTCTCGCTGCAGCAGTGCTACGGCGGCGGCAACCCAGTGTTCTGTAACTTCATCACCCGCCGTCCGACCGCTGAAGGTTCGAACAGCCCAGGCTCGATCAAGTACAGCGACACCGCCGTATCGAACAGCGGTGGTCTGGGTACCGAAGGTATCGACATGACCGCGTCGTGGTCGGATAAAGTCGGCCCAGGCCGTCTGAGCACCCAACTGTCCTACACCTACACCAAAACGCTGTGGAACATTCCGCTGCCAGGTGAAGACAAGGACGAGTCGGCTGGTGAACTGGAATCGCCACGTAACAAGGCAGTCCTGAACCTGGCCTACAAAATGGGCGCCTGGGGCATCAGCGGCACCACCACCTACACCGGTCGTGCCGGTCTGGATGACCAGTTCCTGAAAGCAAACTTCGACAATCCTCAAGATGCAGCGAAGATTGGCGCCGTGACCTACCAGGACTTCCAGGTAACCTATGACGTGAAGAAATCGATCCAGGTCTATCTGGGTGTCGACAATGCGTTCAACAAGAAAGCACCGCCAGTCATCAGTGGTCTGCCAGGCAACAACACCGGTACCGAAACCGATGCCAGCGCCTACGATCCGATCGGCCGTCGCTTCTACCTGGGCGTACGCGTCAACCTGTAATCCCGACTACCCTGCCCGCGCTGCGGGCAGCGTAAAAAAAACCCTCGCGGCTTGCGCCGCGAGGGTTTTTTTATGGACTGCGAGGAACGCTTACTGGGCGTTCATCAGCGCCACGGTGGTATCCAGCATGCGGTTCGAGAAACCCCACTCATTGTCATACCACGACGATACTTTCACCAGACGGCCGGACACCTTGGTCAGCGTCGAATCGAAGTTCGACGAGGCCGGGTTGTGGTTGAAGTCGATCGATACCAGCGGTTCGGTCTGATACGTCAGCACTTCTTTCAGCGCGCCTTCGGCAGCCGCTTTCATCAGCGCGTTAACTTCCTCCACCGTGGTGTCGCGCTTGGCGATGAAGGACAGGTCGACCAGCGACACATTGATGGTCGGCACGCGGATCGCGAAACCGTCCAGCTTGCCATTCAGCTCCGGCAGCACCAGGCCGACCGCAGCGGCAGCGCCGGTCTTGGTCGGGATCATGCTCATGGTGGCGGAACGGGCGCGGCGCAGGTCTTCATGCATCACGTCGCTCAGTACCTGGTCATTGGTGTAGGCGTGCACGGTGGTCATCAGGCCGGTTTCGACACCGATTGCATCGTTCAGCGGCTTGACCAGCGGGGCCAGGCAGTTCGTGGTGCACGAGGCGTTCGAGATCACGGTGTCCGACGCTTTCAGCACGTGCTGGTTGACGCCGAATACGATGGTGGCGTCGACATCCTTGCCGCCCGGGGCCGAGATGATGACTTTCTTGGCGCCGCCCTTCAGGTGGGCCGAAGCTTTTTCCTTGGTGGTGAAGAAGCCGGTGCATTCCAGCACCACGTCGACACCCAGGTCGCCCCATGGAATTTCCGCAGGATTACGCTGGGCAAACACGCGGATCACATCGCCGTTCACGATCATGTTGTCGCCGTCGACCGTCACGGTGCCAGGGAACTTGCCGTGTGCGGTGTCATAGCGGGTCAGGTGCGCGTTCGACTTGGCGTCGCCCAGATCGTTGATGGCCACGATCTGGATGTCTTGTTTCTTGCCGCCTTCGTAGAAAGCACGCAGCACATTGCGGCCGATGCGGCCATAACCGTTGATTGCAACTTTGATCGTCATACTCTGCTCCTGATTATTAAAAAATAAGGTAGTGCAACAAGCAATTATAAATTACGCAATGACAGATTTGGCTTTTGCCACGACGTTGTCCACCGTGAAACCAAAGTGCTTGAACAGCACCCCTGCCGGAGCCGATTCACCGAAGGTATCGATGCCGACAACAGCGCCTTCCAGACCGACGTATTTGTACCAGAAATCGGTCACGCCAGCCTCGATTGCCACACGTGGCACGCCCTTGGTCAGCACGCTGGCCTTGTAGGCGGCGTCCTGGCGGTCATACACGTCGGTCGACGGCATCGACACCACGCGCACGTTGATGCCTTCCGAGGCCAGCGCGCTGGCGGCAGCGACAGCCAGTTCCACTTCGGAACCGGTGGCGATCAGGATCGCCTTGGCGTCCGCCACGTCGTTCAGCACATAGCCGCCGCGGTAGATATTTTCAATTTGCTCGCTGGAACGCTCCTGGTATGGCAGGTTCTGGCGCGAGAAGATCAGCGTCGACGGGCCATCCTTGCGGCGCACGGCGG
>JBGSBQ010000115.1:0-8624 GCA_041730475.1 Sphingomonadaceae bacterium | reverse complement strand
GTCACGTGCGAACCTTCCGACAGCGACGGACGCAGGCGCTGACGCGACAGTTCCATCAGGCCGAAGCGCGAAATTTTACCCATCTGAACGCGGGCGCGGTCGTGGTGCAGCGCGTCTTTCAGGCGTTGTTCCACTTCGCGCTGGTTCTTCGCCACTTCCATGTCGATGAAGTCGATCACGATCAGGCCGCCCAAGTCGCGCAGGCGCAGCTGGCGGGCCACTTCTTCGGCCGCTTCGCAGTTGGTATTGAAGGCGGTGGTTTCGATGTCGGAACCGCGGGTGGCGCGGGCCGAGTTGACGTCGACCGACACCAGTGCTTCGGTGTGGTCGATGACGATGGCGCCGCCCGAAGGCAGCGGTACCGTGCGCGAGTACGCCGTTTCGATCTGGTGTTCGATCTGGAAACGCGAAAACAGCGGCACGTCGTCGCTGTAGCGTTTCACGCGGTGCACCATGTCGGGCATCACGTGGCTCATGAACTGATGCGCTTGTTCGTAGATATCGTCGGTATCGATCAGGATCTCGCCGATGTCAGGCTGGAAGTAATCGCGGATGGCGCGGATCACCAGCGACGATTCCTGGTAGATCAGGAAGGCGCCCGAGGCCGACTTGCCGGCGCCTTCGATGGCACGCCACAGTTGCATCAGGTAATTCAAGTCCCACTGCAGTTCATCGACATTGCGGCCGATGCCAGCGGTGCGGGCGATCACGGACATGCCTGGTGGCAAGTCCAATTTATCCATGGTTTCGCGCAGTTCCTGCCGCTCTTCGCCTTCGACCCGGCGCGACACACCGCCGCCGCGTGGGTTGTTCGGCATCAGCACCAGGTAACGGCCGGCCAGCGAGACGAAGTAGGTCAGCGCCGCGCCCTTGTTGCCGCGTTCTTCCTTTTCGCCCTGGACCATGATTTCCTGGCCCTCGCGCAGTGCTTCCTTGACGGAGGCGGTGCGGACGTCGACGCCTTCGCGGAAGTAAGTGCGTGCTACCTCTTTGAATGGCAGGAAACCGTGGCGATCTTCGCCGTAGCTGACGAAGCAAGCTTCGAGCGACGGTTCGATGCGGGTGATCACGCCTTTGTAGATATTCGATTTGCGCTGTTCGCGACCGGCGGTTTCGATGTCGATATCGATCAGTTTCTGACCGTCGACAATCGCTACGCGCAGCTCTTCTTGCTGCGTAGCATTAAACAACATGCGTTTCATTTTTATTAACTCCGCGACCCGAAGGCCATCTCTATGCCGCTCTTTCGGAGCGGCGAAGTACAGGGATATACGCGAGAATTAAAATGGTTGCGGTGGGTATGCCCAAAACGTGTGGCCCGCATAGCAGTGCATGCGGCCACATCTGGGCGCATGAGGTCGATCGACATGCCGAGTGCTCGCATCATCTGCGACTCGTCAATGCGGCCCGTGGTGATCGGGGGGCAGAGAGCGCAGGCGGTGAGCAGCGTTGTGTGTGCCAGATCCTGGCCAGGCTTACATATTACAAGTGCTACAACTTCGATATGGCTTGTTTCAGCCTTCCGTCATTAGCTTGCAACAAAGCATGGGGTCTGGCGAAAACGGCAAGCGTTATCAACTTCATTAACCAGCCAGCATGACTCTTGATCCTGCTGGCCGGACTTATCCTTACAATCCAAACATTCTAATTCAACACCCTTGCCCGGCACCCGATTACAACTACGGTGCAACCTTGACGCCGGCAGCGGTGGTGCATATACATTTTTTCCTCTGAATTTGCAATTAGGCGAGGCCAGTGAGGACGCCCCTGTGTAAAATGTGCTTTTATTCTTACACGTGCAGCAGCTAGAACCGCAGCGAAACGATTATATATTCAAAATGAAGGACTTAACGAGATTTTCTGGGAAGACAATGCAATGAAGTCGCAAAAAGATGTTATTCCCACTACAACACCACACGATAGCCCTTCGGTTCCACTGCAAGCTCAGTTCGTTACCATCACAGAAGAAGAGGCCGGCCAGCGGATAGATAACTATTTGCTGCGTGTATGCAAGGGTGTGCCGAAAAGCCACGTTTACCGCATCTTGCGGTCGGGCGAAGTACGCGTCAACAAGGGCCGTATCGATCAACTGTACCGTCTGGTGCAGGGTGATGTGGTGCGTATTCCACCGATCCGTATCGCGGAAAAGGCTGACCACAGCGCCGTGCCAGCCGCCGAATTCAAGGTCATTTTCGAGGATGCCCAGCTGCTGGTGATCGACAAACCGGCCGGCGTGGCCGTGCATGGCGGTTCCGGGGTGTCGTTCGGCGTCATCGAACAGCTGCGCGCTTCGCGTCCGGACGCCAAGTTCCTGGAACTGGTGCACCGGCTCGACCGCGATACTTCGGGCTTGCTGCTGCTGGCCAAGAAACGCACGGCGCTGACCAATCTGCACGAGCAGATGCGGGACGGCCATACCGACAAGCGCTACCTGACGCTGGTGGCCGGCGACTGGAAGAATGCGCGCCAGCACGTCAAACTGGCGCTGCACAAATATACGACGGCCGACGGCGAACGCCGGGTCGCGGTGCAGGCCGACGGTATGCCATCGCACACGGTATTTTCCCTGCTGAAGAAGTTCCCCGGTTTTGCCTTGCTGGAAGCCGAGCTGAAGACGGGGCGCACGCACCAGATTCGCGTGCACCTGTCAGCGTCGGGCTTCGCGATTGCAGGGGACGACAAATACGGTGATTTCGCATTGAACCGGGCCCTGATGAAGGCCGATGCGACGCGCGGCGCGCTGAAGCGGATGTTCCTGCATGCCCACCAAATTACGTTTACCCACCCGGAAACGGGCAAAATCATGACGCTGAACGCGCCTCTGGCCGCCGAATGCGAGCGATTCTTGGTAAGCTTGGGCAAACCACTCAATTAAACTCTCTGAAGGAGCCGGCCGCAGGACGCAGTCGGATGACATGGCAAGAAAGCAATTTGATCTGATCGTCTTCGATTGGGATGGAACGTTGATGGATTCGACGTCAACGATCGTGAAATGCATACAGGCGGCGGCGCGCGACCTGGCCCTGCCAGTGCCGCGTGACGATGCGGCGGCGCATGTGATCGGGCTGGGCCTGCATGAAGCCATGCAGGCCGTGCTGCCGGACATCGATCCGAAATACTATCCGCGCATGGTCGAGCGGTATCGCTACCATTTCCTGTCGCGCGACCATGAGCTGGCCTTGTTCGATGGCGTGCATGACATGCTGACCGAACTGTCGCAGCACGGCTATTTCCTGGCCGTGGCCACCGGCAAGAGCCGCGTCGGCCTGAACCGCGCCATGAATGACGTCAAACTGCTGTCGATGTTTGATGCCACCCGTTGTGCGGATGAAACATTCTCCAAGCCCCACCCGGCCATGCTGCAGGAACTGACCCGCGAACTGGGGCAGGACATGAAGCGTACCGTGATGATCGGCGACACCTCGCATGATTTGCTGATGGCAAATAATGCGGGGGCGGCCGGGATTGCCGTGCAATATGGCGCGCATCCGGTCGACCAGCTGGCGGCCTGCCAGCCGCTATACTCGGCGGCCACGGTGGCCGAGCTGCACCAATGGCTGAGCGAGTACGCATGATGGCGGACGCTGCGGACGAGATCCTGGTATGCGCCGCCGATGCCGTGCTGGAGGGCGGCAAAGGCGTGCGCTTCCCCGTCACGGCCGGCGGCGATGACGCCACCGGCTTCGTGGTGCGCTATGACGGCGCCGTGTATGGCTACCTGAACCGCTGCGCCCACGTACCGATCGAACTGGACTGGGCCCAAGGCGAATTTTTTGAGTCCAGCGGCTTGTACCTGATGTGTTCGACCCATGGCGCCATCTACGTGCCGACCAGCGGCCTGTGCGCCGGCGGACCATGCCGCGGGGGCCGCTTGCGGCCGATCGCCGTGCAGGAACGCGAACAGCAGATTTTCTGGCAACCGGACGACTATGTGCGGCCGGCACGCGCCTGAGCGCCGCCATCCCCTTTTGATTACGAAGCGAACAGCACCATGAGCGACTTTCCCAGCGCGGGCGGCGGCGATACCGCCGGCACGCCTTCCACTGCAGCCAGCCCGACCCCGCCCGGCGCGGCGCCCGCCAAACCGGCCGTGGCCGCCTCCAACTGGGAGCGCGAAGTGCTCGAAAAGCTGGTGTTTGCGACCTTGCAGGAGCAGCGTGCGGCGCGTCGTTGGGGCATCTTCTTCAAGATCCTGAGCCTGCTGATCGTGCTGTTTGCGCTGGCGACCTATTTCGACTTCAGCTGGAGCGGTGCCGACGGCGAGGCGCTGGGCCGACACACGGCGCTGATCGAGGTCGAGGGCGCCATCGAAGGCGAGGGCAGCGGCTCGGCCGCGGTCGTCATCCCGGCGCTGAACAAGGCGTTTTCTGACAGCGGCTCGGTGGCCGTGGTGCTGCATCTGAACAGCCCGGGCGGCAGCCCGGTGCAGGCCGGCATGATCGTCGACGAGATGCTGCGTCTGCGCAAGGGCTATCCGGGCAAGCCGCTGTACGTGGTGGTCGATGAAATTTGCGCGTCCGGCTGCTATTACATTGCCGCCGGCGCCGACAATATTTACGTCAACAAGGCCAGCATCGTCGGCTCGATCGGGGTGCTGATGGATGGCTTCGGCTTCACCGGCATCATGGAAAAAGCCGGCGTTGAACGCCGCCTGCTGACGGCCGGTGAGAACAAGGGCTTTATGGATCCGTTCAGCCCGCTGACCGACAAGCACAAGCAGCACGCGCTGGGCATGCTCAATGAGATCCACCAGCAATTCATTGCCGTGGTGCGCCATGGACGCGGCAAGCGCCTGAAGGAAACCCCGGACATGTTCTCCGGCCTGTTCTGGAGCGGCGCCAAGGCCATCGACATGGGACTGGCTGATGCCTATGGCACGGTGGACTCGGTAGCGCGTGACATCATCAAGGCCGAAGACATCATCGATTACACCCAGCATGAGGGCTTGCCGGAACGCGTGCTGAAGAAATTTGGCGCCGCCATGGGGGCCGGTGCCATGAAGTCGGCGGTGCACGCGGCCAGTCCGGTGCTGCACTGACAGGGTGCGGGATCACAGTGCTGCCGATTAACTTTCGTACTGCCAGTTGGATTCGCCTTGTATATTTGGGCCAGTGAACTATATTAGGGAGGTAGTTCTTTCCAAGGAGGGCGATATAAACCGTTTATCTCGTTGTCAGCACGATCCTGCATCTGATTAGGTGGAACTACTACAACCGCATCGTGGATGCGGAGCAGAGTGAATTTCGATTCCTCGTCAAAGTCTCGCTATGGGGCTGAAAACAGCGGCGCATGCCGCTGTTTTCTATTGGGCGAAGCCGCCCGCTTGCAACCACGCCAGATAGTGCTGCTGGCGCTGCTGCTGCCAGCGCAGCCGGGCGGCGGCGGGGCCGGCCGACGCGGGCGTCACCGGCTCGGTGCGCCAACGGGCCAGCGCGCTGGCACTGGCGTGGCTGACGTAATGTTGTTGCACCAGTAACTGGTGCGGATCAGGCTGAGCCGGACGCGCGACGGCATCGGCAGTGGGGAAGGGCGGCATGGTCATACTTGGCCTCGGTAGCATTCCGACATCGTTCGGATAATTCCTAATGGAAGCAGTGTAGCAAGGGCCGGGCGTCGACCACTTGATATGCATCAATGGCGCGGCCTCGCTTTAATCAAGCTGCGCCATCCTGTAAAATCCCGCCATGAGCAAATTATCCCTAGACCGTATCCTGCAATCGCAGGGCTTCGGCACCCGTAAATACTGCCGCTCCCTGATCGAAGATGGGGAAGTGAGCGTCAATGGCGCCGTGCAAGACAACTACAAAGCCAGCGTCGACACCGACGGCCTGGTGCTAACCGTCTTCGATGAAGAGTGGGTGTATCGCGAACACCTGTATCTGGCGCTGCACAAGCCGGCCAATTTCGAGTGCTCGCGCAAGCCCAGCCATCACCCCGGCGTGCTGACGCTGCTGCCCGAACAGTTCAGCTGGCGCGAAGTACAGCCGGTTGGCCGGCTCGACCATGACACCACTGGCATGCTGCTGATGTCGGACGATGGCCCTTTCATCCACGCGCAATCCTCGCCCAAGCGCCACGTGCCGAAAATTTATCAGGCCACCACCCAGGAGCCCGTCACCGAGGCACTGGTGGCGCAACTGCTGGCCGGCGTGCAACTGCATGACGAACCGGCGCCGCTGGCCGCACAAACCTGCGTGCAGCGCGGCGAGCACCAGCTGGAAATCGTGCTGGAGCAGGGTAAATACCATCAGGTAAAACGCATGCTGGCGGCGGCCGGCAACCATTGCAGCGCCCTGCATCGCTCCGCGATCGGCACGCTGACGCTGGAGGCGCTGGGACTGGCCGAAGGCGAGTGGTGCTATCTGACGCCAGAACAGCTGGCGCTGCTGGCGCCGGCCTGAGCGGCGTTTCGGTTCAGGGACGCAGCTTGCGCCGCTCCTTGATGCCGTGGACCAGATAGTGGTGGGCCGGATCGGTGCCGGCCGCCGCCACATCCGGGTTGGCGGCCAGGTACAGGGCGGGATCGAAGGTGTCGCGCCAACTCAGGTGGGCCGGGTCGACCGCTTCGATGAAGCGCTCGGGAATGGCGTGACCGGCATACTGGTTGGGCACGGCTTCGCCCGTGGCAATGTTGTGCAGCTGGCGGAAGGCGATGCTGCCGTAAAACGGGTCTGACAGCATCGGTGTGAAATAGGCGCAATCGTCAAAGAAGTAGTGCGTGACTTGCGACCAGCGTGTACGGCTGGGATCAAGCTGGCGCGTGCCGCCATGCATCAGGTTGGCCGCCCAGATCAACGCCTGTCCCTTGCGCGCAAGGAAGCGCTGCGGCTGCGCCTGGCGCGCCTCAACCAGATCGCGCCACATGGCCTCATACAACTGCTGGCTGGCCTGATCCGGCATCTCGGCCACGCAACGACCGATGTGTTCGTTGGTATAGATGGGCCACTGGTGGCTGCCGGGAAAGTACATCAGCGGACCATTGTCCTCGTCAATATCCTCCAGCGCGACCCAGACCCCGCACATGAAGCGCTCCGGTGCGGAACTGAAATGGACCGAATCGGTATGGAAATGCTGTTGCGTGCCGACGGGGAAATTCAGGGTCTGGAAGGGCCACGCGGGGCGGCCGTACAGTTTGCCGAGCAAGTCCAGTACAGCGCGATTGCAGGCGATGCTGCGCACGTCATTTTGGGTACGCCAGGCATCCTGCACGCGCAGGCTGATCCCGCGCTGATGGCCATCGGCCTTCCACTGCGCCAGATCGAATTCGCCCTGCAGGTCGCTGCGGATGGCGGCCGCCATGCGCTCGAAATCCGGGTCGGGAAAATCGAAGGCCGCATAGCCCTGGTGCGCCAGATCAAACGCGATCTGGCGCGTGCTCTGGTCATAGGCCGGATCGCTGAAGATGCGGGTGAAGAACGGCGACTCGACGTGCGGTACACCGGGCAAGGAGTTGATCCAGGGACGTTGGTTGGACATGCGGAAGCGACTCCTGAGGGAATCTGGCATGGTAAAGCATGGCGCGCCGGGTGGCAATCGGCGCGCGGAGCCCACACTTTCGCCGCTGTCTGCCATCTGGGAACGTCGCACAAGCGCTAATTCGTCATTCCCGCGCAGGCGGGAATCCATGCTTAGCCGCTGAAGATGAGGCCTACAGGTTCCCGCTTGTACGGAAAGTCATAGTGCCCATGGGCGCAATGACGGGTTTTCGCGGCGCTCATCTGTTACAGTTTGTCCCTTGACGAATTCAGCATGCCGCCCGGAGGCGGCACAGCAGCCATACATGAAACTAGCGACATTGAAAGACGGTACCCGCGACGGCCAACTGATCGTGGTCGCGCGCGATTTGAAAACGGCGCAACTGGCCGACGGCGTGGCGCCCACCCTGCAGCGCGCACTGGACGACTGGACTTTCATCGCGCCCCAACTTGAGGCGATCTACGAGGAACTGAATCGCGGCCGAGGTCGTCGGAGTTTCAACTTCGACCCAGGGCAATGCATGGCGCCGCTGCCGCGCGCCTACCAGTGGGCGGATGGGTCTGCTTACTTCAATCATGTCGAGCTGGTGTGCAAGGAGCGGGGCGCCGAACTTCCCGCTTCGTTCTGGGACGACCCACTGATGTATCAGGGCGGCAGCGACAATTTCCTCGGGCCCACTGACGAGATTGTCGTGGCGCACGAAGATTGGGGCATCGATTTTGAAGCCGAGGTCGCGGTGGTTACCGATGATGTACCGATGGGCGCTACGCCCGACCAGGCCTATCAGCGCATCCGCTTGCTAATGCTGGTAAACGATGTCTCGCTGCGCAATTTGATTCCCGATGAACTGGCCAAGGGCTTTGGCTTCCTGCAGTCGAAGCCGGCCACCAGTTTTTCGCCGGTGGCGGTGACCCCGGATGAGCTGGGTGATGCCTGGAAGGGGGGCAAGGTGCATCTGCCGCTGGTTTCGACCTGGAACGGCAACCTGATCGGCAGGCCGCAGGCCGGGGTCGACATGGTGTTCAACTTCCCACAGCTTATCGCCCACCTGGCCAAGTCCCGTAATGTGCGGGCCGGTGCCATTGTTGGTTCGGGTACGGTGTCCAACAAAGACCGCAAGCGCGGCTACTCCTGCATTGCCGAGCAGC
>JBGSBQ010000114.1:0-8643 GCA_041730475.1 Sphingomonadaceae bacterium | reverse complement strand
ACCCGAATCCGGTGCCACACGCCGACTTCGTCACCTCGACCACGCACAAATCGCTGCGCGGCCCACGTGGCGGCATCATCCTGATGAAGGCGGAGCACGAGAAGATCATCAACTCGGCCATCTTCCCAGGGATTCAGGGTGGCCCGCTGATGCACGTGATCGCTGGCAAGGCCGTGGCGTTCAAAGAAGCGCTGACGCCGGAATTCAAGGCTTATCAGCAGCAAGTCGTCATCAATGCTGACATTCTGGCCAAGACCCTGATCAAGCGTGGCCTGCGGATCGTCTCCGGCGGTACCGAGTCGCACGTGATGCTGGTGGACCTGCGTCCGAAGAACCTGACCGGCAAGGAAGCGGAAGCGATCCTCGGTTCGGCCCACATCACCACCAACAAGAACGGCATCCCGAACGATCCGCAGAAGCCATTCGTGACCTCGGGTATCCGCCTGGGATCGCCAGCAATGACGACCCGCGGCTTCAAGGAAGCGGAAGCGGAAGAAGTCGGTAACCTGATCGCTGACGTGCTGGATAACCCGCACGACGCTGCCACCATCGAGCGCGTCAAAGCGGCCGTCAAAGTGCTGGCTGACAAGTTCCCTGTCTACGCCAAGTAATTGTTGTACCCTGGGATGCCGGTGATTGCTGGCATCCCACTTTGCCCATCGCGCCTATGAAATGTCCGTTCTGCCAGCATGAAGAGACCCAGGTCCTCGATACGCGTGTATCGGAGGAAGGGGATGCGATTCGTCGTCGGCGCCGGTGCGGCAAGTGTGACAAGCGCTTCACCACCTATGAGCGGATCGAACTGGTGATGCCGTTCGTGGTCAAGAAGAATGGCAGCCGTACCGAATATGCGGTCGGCAAGCTGCGCGGCAGCCTGATGCTGGCGCTGCGCAAGCGCCCGGTCGCTGCGGCAGCGGTGGACACGGCGGTGCAATCGATCGAAGAAAAGCTGCTGACGTCTGGTCAGCGGGAAGTCGATTCCGGCTACATCGGTGAGCTGGTGATGCAGGAGCTGAAACGGCTCGACAACATTGCGTATATCCGGTTCGCATCGGTGTACAAGAATTTCGAAGACCTGGCCGAGTTCCAGGATGCGATTGCCGAAGTCGGCCAAGACCGCAAACCCCGCAAGCCTTAATTTCCTCCGGTCAGCCTGCTTTGCCGCACGCTTGAGCCATCTCATATCTGCTGCTGGTCGCGCTGCTAACGTCAATCTCGGTTCTGGTTGATGTGCTAAGTGGCGGAGGTGTTCCATGCGGACACGGACTGCAGGATATTCCATGCTGGAAGTGCTGGTGGCCGTTGTGGTGCTGGCACTGGGTATCGTTGCTGGCGTCGCCATGCAGCTGGCGGCGTTGCGTGCCCATCATCAAACGGCACTGCTGTCGCAGGCCTCCCAATTGGCCGCCAACCTTGCCGAGCGCATGCGCGCCAACCCCTTGCCGGCGGCCGATAATCCCTATCTGAGCCTGAACTACGATGCGCTGGCCGAGCCAGACCCGGTGCCGCCGCAACCGCTGTGCTACGCGCCGGGGCCTGCGTGTGGCAGCGCGCAGCTGGCGCATTTCGACCTGTATGAAGTGAAGACGCTGGTCCGCGATCGCCTGCCAGGTGGGCGTGTGCTGGTGTGCCGCGACGCCGCTATGTGGCAGGGCGGACAGCTACGCTGGGCCTGCACTGGAAATGCGGCGGCGCCACTGGTGGTCAAGGTCGGATGGCGGACCCGGCAGCCTGACGGTACGCCCGTCAGGGATCAGGCTGGCACCACGGCGCCCGGCGTGGCGCTGGCGGTCGGAGCCGCGCTGTGAGGGCGCCGATGGCACGCGGCTGGACGGTGGCCGAGTTCGCCATCGCAATGTTGCTGAGCTTGTTGGTGGTGCTGTGTGCGGGCGGCTTGTTGCTGGCGGCGACGGGCGGCTACCGCAGCAATGGCTCGGCCATGCAAATGCATGAGGCGGGCTGCCATGCGCTGGCAGTGTTGGCGCAGTCAGTACGGCAGAGTGCTTATGTGAATTGGGAGGTGGCGACGGCGCCGGTCGAACTGGATGCGGCAGCCGCGCCGGCCATCGTCGGCCTTGACGCGCGCAGCATCAGCCGCAATACCGACGGCATCAGCAACCCGCTGGCAGCGGTCGCGCAGGGCAGCGATGTACTGGCGGTGCGCTTTGCCGGGTCAGGTGGCGCTGCGGGTGACGGCTCGGTGCTGAACTGTGCAGGCTTTGCCGTTCGCGCGCCGATCTCGGCCGAAGAGCGTGGCTGGAGCATTTTTTATGTGGGCTTGAATGCTCAGCGTGAACCTGAACTGCGCTGTAAATACCGGGGTAGCAACGGCTGGGGCGCTGACGCCATCGTGCGCGGCGTCGATAGTTTTCAGGTCTTGTATGGGCTTGATACCGATGCGCCGCCCGACGGTGTGCCGAACACCTACGCGAATGCCAGTGCGATTGATACGCTCGATGCGGGATTGCTGCTGGTGGGCGGTAACGCTGCCGAGTTGCAGCGCGACTGGAATCGCAAGACGCACTGGAAGCGCGTATGCAGCGTCAAGGTGGCACTGCTATTGCGCGGCGAGGCGGCATCGCGCCCGGACAGTGTGGCGGGGCAATTCGATGTATTCGGCAGCGCCTATGCCGCTACGCACGGCAGCGATGAAGGCGTGCGGGTAGTGGAGTCGCGTTTGCCGGCGGCGCAGCAGAGGCGCGTGCGGCAGGTGTTCAGCACCACGATCCTGCTGCGCAACCGGAGCGGGGGTTAGCGATGGCGCAGTGCCGGCAGCAGGGCATGACGCTGGTACTAGTGCTGGTGATCGCGCTGGCGCTGGCGGCGCTTGGCATCTCGGCGGCAGAGCTGGCGTGGCAGGGCGAAAAGGCGGCGCGCGCGCAGCGTGACCGCGAGGTGGCATTTCAGGCAGCGGAGGCAGCTTTGGAGGATGCGGAAAAGGATATTGCGGCCAGTGGGCCGGCCGCGACGGAAGCGGCTGCTGCGCGCAAGGCGCAGTTTGACGCACCGGCGTCGTCCGGCTTTGCAGCCAGTTGTGGGCCGGTACCGGCGGCGCAGCGTGGCCTGTTGCTGCGGGCGCCCAGCGACGCGACGCCGGCATGGCAGGTGGTGGACCTGAGTGGCGCCAGCGACGCTGGTGCCTGCTCGGTGCCGCTCGGTACCTACACTGGCGCGGTGATGGAGACCGGGCAGGGCTTCCAGCCATTCCAGCGCCCGCGGTACATCATCGAGCGCATGGAGTGCCATCAGCCCGGCGATGAAGCCAGTGCCGGCAGCGCACCGCAGTATTGCTACCGCGTGACAGCAATCGGCTTTGGTGCGCAGCCGGCGACCGAGGTGGTGCTGCAAACGGTATTTCGTCGGCCGGAGTGAGGAGGCTTCCATGCGCGGGCTTTGCTTGATCATCTTGTTGATGTTGCCGCTGGCGGCTGCTGCCGTGCCACCCATACTGGCCATCGACAGCGAGCCGCTGGCGGCTGCCTGTCCGTTGGCGGGCGGCCCTGATGCTGCAGTGGTGCGCGGAGCGCTGGTGTTGCAGGCCGCATCGGGTGGCGCGATGGCAGCGTTCCAGGCCAGCACCGATACTGCTGACTGGAGTGGCCATCTGGAGCGGCTGGCGCTGGTGCCGGCTGGTGATGGCAGTATCAGCACCAGCACCCCGGCATGGGATGCTGGCGCCATCCTCACTGCGGGCAATCCTGCACCGGCGCAGCGCAAAATATATACTTCGATCTCGCAGGCCGATGGGCAATTCCGTACCGTGCCCTTTACATGGGAGGCACTGTCGGACGCGCAGCGTGCTGCGCTCGACCTGATGCCGCCGGCAGTCGCCGGTGGGCGGCCGCGCAGTGATCATCTGGGCGCTCAGCGTCTGGACTACCTGCGTGGCGAGCGCGCACTGGAAGGCGTGCTGTTCCGGCGCCGCCGCAGCCTGCTGGGCGACGCGGTGCACGCTACGCCATTGCTTGCCGGTGCGCCAGCTGCGCTCTACCTCGGTACCAATGACGGCATGCTGCACGCCTTCGACGCTGCCACTGGCGTGGAATGGTTCGCGTATGTACCGGATGCGATCTTCGCCAAGCTGAATTTGCTCACCAGCGCCGACTACCAGCATCAAGCCTACGTGCACGGCCCGGCAGAGACTGGGCTGCTGCAGCTTGGCACCGAGAAGACGACCGTGCTGGTGTCAGCCATGGGCGGTGGTGCGCAAGGGGTGTTTGCGCTCGATATCAGCGCTCCTGCGCAATTCGGGAGTGGACGCGGCGCGCTATGGGAATTCACTGATCGCGATGACCCGATGATGGGTAATGTCACCACCGTACCGCAAGTGGCGCGCTTCCGTGTACGCAAGGGGGCGGACGGGCTACGCGATTTTGCCGTGGTTGCCAGCGGCTTGAATAACTATGTCAGCGATGGTCATCGCAGTAGTGCCGGGAATGGCGCTCTGTTCTTGCTGGCGCTGGACAAACCGGCCGATCAGCCGTGGCAGCTGAATCGTAACTACTATCGGCTGGTCGTACCAATCAGCGAGCCCTCGCTGGCAAATGGTCTGAGCGCACCGGCGCTGGTGGCCGACCGCGACGGCACCATTCGATACGGTTATGCCGGCGATTTGCAAGGCAATCTGTGGCGCTTTGATTTTGCCGGCAGTCCGCCGTGGGATGCAGGCAGCAGGTCGTTGCTGTTCGTGGCCCGCGACTTGCAGGGCACGCGGCAGCCGATTAGCCAGCAACCCCGGGTGGTGTATGCATCCGAGGGCGGCTATCTGATACTGTTTGGTACCGGCCGCATGATCACCCGTGCTGACCGCGCGGCAGCCAGCTATGCCACCCAGTCCTACTACGGAATTCTGGATACGCTGGGCGAACTTCCTATTGCCAGTCGCCGCGACCTGACGCCCCGCGTGCTCAGTGGCGACAGCACCTTGTCGTTGCGCGGTGCGCCGATCGAGGCAGGCAGCAGGGGCTGGTATCTCGACTTCCTGAATTCAGCGCATACCGGGGAGCGCAGCGTGGCCAGTGGGGTGCTGGTGGACGGCCAGCTATTGTTTAACACCTTGTTACCGGGGCGCGATGCCTGCGCCGCACCGGCAGCCAGGAGCTACGCGCTGAACGCATTAACCGGCTTGGCCAGTGAGCGCGGCTATGCGGCAGTGGATGGCGTGATCAATGACAGCGTTCCGTTTGTTGGCATTCCGCTGACCAGTTATGCCGCGACCCCGCTGGTGCTGCCGCTGGCGATGCCTGCCCCGGAACAGTCGCGCGCCGCGTCAGGCAAGATGCGCCGCGAGCGTCCCTATGTGCTGGCGCAGGCGCCGGCTGGCGGCGAGCGGATACGGAGCTCGGGCCATATGGTCGGCGTGCTGCACGCCGGTCGCCTGAGCTGGCGCGAGGTCGCCAACTGGCGTGCCTTGCATGAAGCGGCCACCGCACCGCCATAGGAGCTGCCATGACCAGACGCCAGAGTATATGCGGCGTGACGCTGCTTGAAGTGTTGGTCACGCTTGCGCTGATCGCGCTGCTGGCATCGCAGGCCTATCCGGCTTTTTCGCGGCATGTGATCCGGCTGCGGCGGCAGGAGGCGCAGGCGACGCTGTTACGGCTGATGCAGCAGCAGGAGCGCTACTTCACGCAGTCCAATACCTATATCGAATTCTCCTCCAGTTCCACCGGTGAGCAGGCGCGCCAGTTCCAGTGGTGGAGCGGCACCAGCAAGACCGGCAGTGCCTATGAGATCGAGGGAAAACCGTGCGAGGGCGAGCTTATCGCGCAGTGTGTGCGCCTGATCGCAACGCCCGGCACCGCCAATGTCGATGTCCATTTTCGCGACGCCGATTGCGGACAGCTGACCTTGACCAGCAATGGCCAGCGCGACGCCAGTGGTCCCGCCGCGCGTTGCTGGCCATGAAACGCGCAGGCCACACGCTGGCCGAAACGCTGGTGGTGCTGGCGCTTGCCATCCTGCTGTTTGCGCTGGCGGTGCCGGCGCTGCACGAGCTGCTGGCCCGCCTGCAATTGCGGGCCGCTGTCGCCGATCTGCAGGCCGCGATTCACTTGACCCGCTCCCAGGCACTGGGGCGGGGCGGTATCGTGCTGCTGGTGCCCAGCGAAGCGGGCGGCGATACGTGGCAGCGCGGCTGGCTGGTGTTTGCCGATGCCAATCACAATCGGCGTCCCGATGGTGGTGAAACCATCATCTTCCGCCATGGTCCGCTGCCAGCCGGGATCGTGGTCAGTTCCCACTTTAGCTCCGCCACAGCGCCGACCTATCTTGCTTATAATGGCGCTGGGCGCGGTTGCGACGCCGCCAATGGTCAGGTGGCGCGCTGGGGCACGCTGTCGTTGCGGCAGGGCGAGCAGATACGTCGGATTAAAATCGGCATGCTGGGACGCCCGCGCATCTGCGATCCGGCCGTGGACGGCGCCAGCTGCAGCGGTGACGCTGATGGCGACGCGCCCTGACGCGCCACATTTCACTCTTAGGTTGGATACGCATGACAACAAGCTACACGCGGGAGATCCGCAACGATTTCGATGGCATGACGCTGGCGCTGGAATGGGCCGCCAAAGGGCTGTACACGACCTCGCCGAATCCGCGCATCGGCTGCGTGATGGTGCGTGACGGGCGCGTGATCGGCGCTGGCGTGACCCAGCCAGCCGGGCACGATCATGCCGAAGTGCAGGCCTTGAAGGATGCGCAGAAGCGCGGCAATGATGTGCGCGGCGCCACCGCGTACGTGACGCTGGAGCCGTGCAACCACCACGGCCGCACACCGCCGTGCTCGGATGCGCTGGTGCGTGCCGGTCTCGGACGGGTGGTGGCGGCGATGGAAGATCCGAATCCGCTGGTGGCGGGGCAGGGTATGGCCAAGCTGGCTGCAGCCGGTATCGCCACCAGTACCGGCCTGCTGGCGGATGCGGCCTACGAGCTGAATATCGGCTTTTTCTCGCGCATGGTGCGCGGCCTGCCGTGGGTGCGTCTGAAAACCGCAGCCAGCCTGGATGGCGTGACGGCGCTGCACAACGGTGTCAGTCAGTGGATCACTGGCACCGAAGCGCGGGCCGACGGCCATGCGTGGCGCGCCCGTGCCTGTGCCATCCTGACTGGTATCGGCACCGTCAAGGCCGACGACCCGCAACTGAATGTGCGTGCGGTCGAGACTTCGCGCCAGCCGCGCCGCATCGTCGTCGACAGCAAGCTTGAGATCCGTCCCGACGCCCGCATCTTGCAGGGTGGCGGCACCTGGATCGCGGCCGCCGTGCGCGACGCCGACAAGGAAGCAGCGCTGCGCGCTGCGGGCGCCGAGATCATTTGGCTGCCCAACGCGTCCGGCAAGGTCGATTTGCCGGAACTGATGCGCGAGCTGGGTCGGCGCCAGATCAACGAGTTGCATGTGGAGGCGGGCGGCAAGCTGAATGGCTCGCTGGTGCGCGAGCATTGCGTCGATGAGTTGCTGGCTTATCTGGCCCCTTCGCTGATCGGTGACGGGCAGGGCATGTTTGCGTTGCCCGCGCTGACTGACCTGTCGTTGCAGCATCGTTTGAAATTTCACGAGGTTAAGCAGATCGGCGCCGATTTGCGTATCCTTGCACGATTTACCCCACTTTGAGAATGTATTGCTATGTTTACTGGAATCGTCGCCGCCATCGGCAAAATTGAATCGGTCACGCCACTGGAAGGCGGTCATGACGCAGGCGTGCGCCTCGACATCCACGCCGGCGGCCTGCCGCTGGCCGATGTGGCGCTGGGCGACTCGATCGCCATCAATGGCGCTTGCATGACCGTGGTCGAGAAGGATAGCCACAGCTTCCGCGTCGATGTGTCGCGTGAAAGCCTCAATTGCACCGTCGGCCTGGATACCACCACCGAAGTCAATCTGGAAAAGGCGCTGACACTGTCCGAGCGCCTCGGCGGCCATCTGGTCTCCGGCCACGTCGATGGACTGGGCGTGGTGCGCAAGTTCGAGCCGGTTGGCGAATCGTGGGAACTGGTGATTGAAGCTCCGCACGATCTGGCACGCTTCCTTGCCTTCAAGGGCTCGATCGTGGTCAATGGCGTGTCGCTGACCGTCAACCGCGTGACCGATATCGGCAGCGGCGCAGAAACCGTGTGCCAGTTCTCCATTAACCTGATTCCGCACACCATTGCCATGACCACGCTGAAGCATCTGCTGGTCGGCAAACAAGTTAATCTGGAAATCGATTTGATCGCCCGTTACGTGGAACGGATGGTTTCAGTGACCAGCGCCATCGGCACTAAGTAAAAACTGGTGATAAGTTTAGATTTGTATCGTTTCTTGACGGTATCAAGTACCGTCAAGTTGACGGGCAGGATGGTAAAGCGCTAGAGGCGGCAGGCCTGCCCTAGCGGCCTCTGCCTCTGCTATGCCGAAATGGACGTCTGGTCCTAATGCAGCTAAGTTAAGGCGCAGATCTGCTGGCAAACCCCACCGACGCAAAGCCGGGGTCAGACGGGGACGCCGAGACCCGGCGGGTCTGACCCCAGGTCTTGTCTTGGGGTGCAAGCGCACGCTACGGCACCTTAACCAGTCATGAGATCATGTTACACATTTGATCTCGCCCCCGAGCATGAAAGCCACCTCAAGAGCAAGATAGAGGTTGGCACACAGGACAGCAAAGGTCG
>JBGSBQ010000113.1:0-8660 GCA_041730475.1 Sphingomonadaceae bacterium | reverse complement strand
CACGAAAAACGTGGTCTGTCCCCGATTTTTTTTGGAATTAGTTGAATTCCAGCGACTGGATCATCCAGCCCAGTTGGCGCGTGTCGGCACTCAGGCCGAGCTGTTGCGGCGAGATGGCGTCGGGCAGTTGCAGGTGCAGCGTGACGCGCCCGTTGTGGTTCGGGGGCAGCGCAATCTGTACCTTCGGCTCGGGCTGGCCGGGCTGGAACCGGAATTCCTGCTCCGGGCCGGCGTCGACGCGCAGCGTCAGGCGCTGGGCCCGGGTGCCATGCAGGAAGGGGCTGCCGCTCAGGGTCAGCTGCTGCGCCGGGTGCTCGTCGATCTGTGGCACCGGGCACTGGATCGTAGCGGCCGTGGCGTTACTCCAGCGTCCCCCACCCTCGGCCTCGCCGAAACCGCTCAGCGTACAGGTCGGCTGGCCGTCGGCGACCGTGAAGCCAACCCGCTGGCGACCTGCATGCAAGGTGCGGTCGGCGCACTCGCCATCGAGCAGCGCCAGCTGGCTGTTGCTGTTGGGGAGCAGGCATTTGCTCATCTGACCGTAGCTGGACTTGCTGCCGCTGATGATGGTGCCGATCAGATGCGGCTCGCTGAGCGGCTGGTTACTCAGCACATTCATGGCATTGTCGCTGCGCGGGGTGCCGAACACGCCGATCGTCATCATGTAGGAAATCCCGCTCGGCATGCCCGGCACATCCATCACATACACATGCTTGCCCGGCTGCGCAGGGAGGCTGACATCGCGTCGCAGTTCGAGTTGATGTTCGAGCGTCGCCACGTCGGACGCGTCCAGATAGGGCGGGGTCGAGGTCAGTGCCCGGAAGGCGACGATCGTCAGCAGCGGCAACGCCAGTGTGCTGTAGAACAGGCCGCTGTTGCCGTCGCCGGGCGCCGCCGTGCGCAGGCGGGTGCGCAGCAGCAGCGGCAGCAGCGCCAGTTCCAGCACGAATACGCTGTTCAGTCCGTAAATGTATTTTTTGACCGCATAGGCCGAGCCTTGGCCGGCTTGCAGCAGCAGGAATTGCAACAGGCACAGGGCACTGACGGCCAGCCCGAACAGGCCGATATATTTCAGTGCCAGATAGTGGCTGCGGGCGGTGCCGCGCTCCAGCCGGTGCCAGCGCAGCAGCAGCCATGCGGACATGGCCAGGATCACCACGCAGTAGGCGGCGATCAGCGCCGGCGTACTGAAGATGCGGGGGAACAGGTCGCCATCGTTCTTGCTGATTTCGCGCATCGCGGCGAAGGCCGGATGCAGGGCCAGCGCAGCCACCGCAACCGGCATGGCCAGCAGGCCGGGCAGTGCCAGCCGCAGCCGCTGGCTCAGGCTACGCGCTTCCAGCCGCAGACTGTCGAGTGCAATCGTCCCCAGCGTGATGGCGACCAGCTGGGCCGCCGGCAGCAGGTGTATGCCGGCCACCACATAAATGCCGGCGATCAGCAGCGCATAGCGCAGCAGCGGCGCCTGTCCGGCCCGTTCGAGGCGCAGCGCCAGCACCAGCACGCCGGCCATGACGGCCTGGCCGAGCAGCTGGGCAAAGAAGAAATTACCGACATTCTCGATGCCGAACAGGTCCAGCCGCAGCTTGCCGAAATTCAAGCTGAGCATGGCCAGCACGATCAGCAGCGCCGGCAGGCCGGCCCGTTTGGGCATGCTCAGCAGCAGTGCACCCAGCGCGGCCCAGATCGCCATCATCGACAGCAGCGCCAGCACGTGCATGCCGAGGAAGGGCGAATGCAATACGGTACCCAGCAGTGCCGCCAGCTGGTGGCTCAAGCGTGGATAGAAATTCATCTCCCCCAGACTGGGGTCGTGGGCGATGGCGGGCAGGTTCCATTGCTGCGACAGACGTGCCACCAGCGAATAGTGGTGGGCAAAGTCGGACGAGGTGGCCCAGATATGGTCGATGGCGTAACACAGCAGGAGAAACAGGGTCGCCAGCAGAATGCCAAGTCGGATCCCGCGCGGCAGCGGCGAAACGGTGGATGGAGGTGCATGCATGGGAAAGTGATCCGTGGTGAAGAGGTGGCGGTTAATGGAATTCGAGTGACTGTAACAAGATGCCGAGCTGGCGCTGGTCCGGGCCCAGACCCAGCGTGGCCGGGCTACGGGCGTCGGGCAGCGCGAGGCGCAGCGTCAGCTCGCTGCTGCCGTCGGCTGGCAGTACCAGTTCGATGCGTTGCGGCGCCGCCGTCTGGTACAGCGTGGTTTGCTGAGCGCCGCCGTTGACGCTCAGCTGCAGCCGCTGTTGCCCGATGCGCTGCAGGAAGGCCTCGGTCTGCAGCACGATGCTGCGCGGCCGCTGGCCATGCAGTCGTGGAATCGGACAGCGCAGGCTGGCCTGTGGCGCAATGCTCCAACTGCCATACGCTTCGGCATGGGAGAAACCTTGGATGCTGCAAGGCGGCGCGTCATCCGACTGGCGGAAGCCGAGGCGGCTGCCGGGCGGGTGCTGCCACAGGTCCAGACACGCGCCGTCCAGCACCACCCAGCGCGCCGTGCTGCCGGGGCGGCGGCAGGCCAGCTGTGCGCCATAGCGATTGTCAGGGGCCGTGATCAGCGTGGCAACTTCGTGCAGATCGTCCGGCAGGCCGCCGGCCAGCACAATGCCGGCATTGGCGTTGCGCGGCGCGGCTAGCGTGCCGATGCTGAGCAGGTAGGCGCTGACGGGGCTCAGACCGGGCACGCCGGCGACCAGCGTGGCGCGCTCGGGCTGGCCGGACTGGTACAGATCACGCCATTGCAGCAGCTGCTGCTCCGCCTGCACCAAGGTGGCCGTGGCGGCGGGCGCGTGGGGCGGCAGCATGCCCAGCGTGGCCAGTGCCAGCAGCAGCGGCCATGCCAGTTGCTGCAGCGGCGTGACCGGCGCCGGAGTGGAAGGCGCACGGCGCAGCGCGGGTAGCAGGCACAGCTGCAACAGCAGCATCGTGTGCATGCCGAACACATATTTTTTGATCGCATACTCGGAACCCGAGCCCAGCAGCAGCACCCCCAGTTGTGCCAGGCACAGCGCGGCGATAGCCAGACCCAGCAGCGCGACGTATTTGAGGGCTAGCATCTGGCGGGCCTGGGCGTGACGGCGCCAGCCGTACCACAGCAGCAGCGACAGCGCGGCCAGCAGCGTGGCATAGGCCGCCAGTGCAGCCCGGCTGTCGAGGAAGGCAGTCGGCATATTGCCGTTGTGGCCGCTGATCGAGCGCATTACGGCAAAGCCCGGATGGCGCCACATCAGCCAGCCCGTCACCACGACCAGTGCCAGCAGCGGCGCGCCACGGCGCAGGCGCTGACGCAGCGTGGCACGCGTCTCGGCCACATCGCTGAGCGCCAGCAGCGCCAGCAAGGCCAGCAGTTCCAGCGCCGGCAGCAGATGGATTGCCATGCATAAATAGGCCGCAGCGGCCAGCAATCCGAAGCGCCAGAGTGGCGGCGCAGCGCGGCGTTCCAGCTGCAAGGCAGCCAGCGCGGCGACGGCCACCAGCGTTTGCCCGGCCAGCTGGCTGAAGAAGAAGTTGCCAACCAGTTCAGCGCCGTGCAGTTCGGCATGCAGCGCATAGCGGTTCAGCAGCAGCAGCGCGCCCAGCAGGCCAGCGCTATAGCATGCCGTGCGCGCCGGCTGCGCGCGCACCAGCCCCAGCAGGGCGAGCCACAGCAGCAGCAGGGCGGCCTGTGCGCTGGCATACAGGCCCAGCAGCGGTGAGCCCAGCACGCGACCCACCAGCGCCGCCATGACATGGGACAGATGGGGGTAGACATTCATTTCCCCCAGGCTGGGGTCACTGGTGCCGGGCAGCGTCCAATGCTGCGCCAGCCGCGCCACCAGTGCGTAGTGGTGCGCCAGATCGACCGAATCGGTCCACAGCGCCGCCGTCAGCAGTGGCAGCAGCACCAGCGCCGACAGCGGCAGCAGCCAGCGCCAGCCGACGCTGTCGGGCTTGGCCCGCATGGGATCAGGCCGGCAGCCGTGCGGCGATCAGCTCGGCCACGGCCTTGCCTTCGCGGATGGCGTAGTTGGTGCCGCGGTCTTCCGGATAGATCTGCGCCATGGTGCTGATGGTGGCGTTGCGGTACGGGGTATCGCGGCCCGGTACGTATTGCGAGTAGCCGACTTCGGTCACCGGCTGCGCGAACTCGGCGCGCCAGATGCGGAAGTCCTGAATCCAGTTGCGCTGCAGCGCCGGGAACATGCGCTGCAGATGGCCCAGCGCGAACTCCAGATAGGCGTCGTCGGTGGCGTCCCACAGCGGGTCTTCCTTGGCCAGATAGCGCGACAGGAACACGATGTGCTTGCCGTCATAGTTGGCCGGGCTGTCGAAGTTGGTGTGTTCGATCACGCCGACAAATGGGAAGCCCGGATCGTTGACGTTGATCCAGTAGGTGTCCGACAGGCTGCGGTCCAGTTCCAGCACCAGGCACACATTGCCCAGATACTTGACGCGCCGCAGGCGCTGCAGCCACGCCGCATCGGCCGCACCTTCAAAGATGTTGGCGATGATGGGGAAGGCCGGTGTGAACAGGAATTCCTTGCCCGCCACCACGCCCTGCGGCGTGTGCACCGCCTGCAACTGCTGGCCCTCGGCCAGCACGCCGGCGACCGGCGCGCCGTAGCGGATTTCGCCGCCCAGCTTGCGGATTTCGGCCGCCATTGCTTCCGCCAGACGGCCGAAACCGCCCTTGAAATAGGCCAGCTGTTCGCCGCCCTTGGCATCCCGGGTACTGCCGCGCAGCACCAGCTTTTTCCACATCCAGACCGCGTTGATGGCGTCCTGATAGACGTTGAACTTGTTCTCAATCAGCGGCTTCCACACCACGCGATAGGCATTCTTGCCGCACAGCGGTTCCAGCCATTCCTGAATGGTCAGGTGTTCGATCGCCTTCCAGTCCTTGACCTTGCGCACCTTCAGCACCATCAGGCCGAGGCGGATACGGTCGAGCAACGGCAGCGGCGAGAAACGCAGCAGGTCGAGCGGCGTCGACAGGCGCCAGTGCTTGCCGTTGAAGTACATGCCGGTCTTCGACGGCATGATGACGACGTCGCCTTCCATGCCCAGTTCCTTGACCAGTTGCGGCACGTAGACGTCGTTGTCGAACCAGTGGTGGTAGAACTTCTCGATGGTCACGCCATCCTTGAATTCAAAGGTGCCGGCCAGGCCGCCGGGGGTGGTGTCGGCGTCGAGCACGACGACTTTCTTGCCGGCGCGGGCCAGGGACAGGGCGGAAGTCAGGCCGGTAAAGCCGGCGCCGACGATTACGGCGTCAAATTGCTGGGTCATGGAATACTCAATCGGGATCGGATATCAGGCGCCGCTGGCAGCGGCGGCGTTGGCCTTGAAGGTCAGGCGGCGGTTCAGCGAGAACTGCAGCACAACCACCATCGGCAGGGTAATCAGTTTGGCGATGCGCGGATCGACGCCGGCGAACTGGACGAGCAGCCACAGCAGCAGGGCCGAGGCCAGGAAGCCGACCGTCGCCACGCCGATGAACATGGCGAGGCGCTGCAGCGTGCGGTCGCGCATGCCGAACGTGAAGATGCGGTTCAGGCCGAAGCTCATCAGGGTACCGGCCAGATAGCCGAGCGCATTCGCGCCCTGGTAGGGCAGGCCGGCGCTGAAGCTCAGGTAGTACAGTGCGTAGTCGGTGCTGACGCCCATGCCGCCGCACAGGCAGTACAAAAGAAATTGCTGCATCAGAAAGCTTTCGGTTCAGAGGTGGCGGACGGGGCCGAATCTGCTGGTGTGCTTAGCAGGCCGACGCTGTCGCCGATCACATATTGCGGGCGCGCGTTCAGTGTCAGCAGCACGCGGCCCAGATATTCGCCCAGCATGCCCAGCGCTACCAGCTGTACGCCGCCAATGATCAGGATGGTGACGATCAGCGACGACCAGCCGATTGGCATGCGGTCGATGGTGAATTTCTGGATGATCAGCAGGATCGCCAGCAGGAAGCCGAAGCCGGCCAGGAACAGGCCGGCAAACGAGGTCAGGCGCAGTGGCACGATGGAGAAATTGGTCGCCATCTTCAGCCACAGCGAGATCGACTTGCGCAGACTGTAACCGCTGTCGCCGGCAAAGCGGTCGTGGTGTTCAACGTCGACCGTGCCGATATTGCGCGTCACCGACAGCAGCAGGCCGTCGACATACACATACGGGCCGCTGTAGCGCAGGATATCGCGCACGATGGCGGCGCGCATGGCGCGGAACGGCGACAGATACATGCCTTTTGGCTTTTGCATCAGATAGCCGGCCACCAGGTCATTCAGGCGGCTGCCGGCCACTTTCCACGAGGCGTGCTTACGGTTCTGGAAGCGCGCATACACCAGGTCGCGGCCGCTGTGCAGTTCCGCCAGCATGGCCGGAATGTCGGACGGCGAGTGTTGCAGGTCATCGTCCATGGTCATCACGACGGCGCCGCGAGCCTGCGCGAAGCCGGCCATCAGCGCATTGTGCTGGCCGGCGTTCATGCGCAGCAGGATGCCGCGCACCCAGTCGTACTGGGCTGCCAGTTGCTGGATCACATGCCAGCTGCGGTCGGGCGAACGGTCGCACACGAAGATCACCTCATAGCTGCCGCGCACGGCGGGCAGCGTGTCGAGCACGGCCTGCAGGCGCGCCACCAGTTCGGGCAGTACTTTCTCGCTGCCGTACACGGGGATGACGAAGGACAGCGCCAGCGCATCCGGGGCATGGGCCGCAACGGTCTGGGCGGGATTAACGGCCATAGTATTTCCTTATCAGCTTGGGCACGTAGTCGGGACCGAAGTCGATGCCGGCCGCGCGCGCAGTGTGCAGGGCCAGGTCGGCTTCGATCGCATAGGTGGCGCCAGCGTCGACGGTGTCGTACACGGCCGGCTTATCCAGTACTTCTTCAAAGATGTGCACCAGTTGCAAAATGCCGGTCGGGGCCGGGCTGGCCACGTTGGTGATCACGCCATCGGCCTGATGGGTGCGCACCAGATGGCACACCACCGCCGCGACGTCGGCCACGTCGATCAGGTTGCGGCTGGCGTGCAGCCAGACCTTGAAGCGCAGGCCATGGCTGATCTGGTGGTGCAAATAGTTGGTCAGCGTATACGGATTCGGGGTCGGCCCGACCACCTGTGGCAGGCGGAAGATGGCTTTTTGCCGGGCCCGTTCCAGGATCAGCGCTTCCATCGCCTGCTTGTGCTGCACGTAGGGCATGTGCGCCTGTTCCGGGTCGTTCACCGAGCAGGTGCTGAAATACAGCATGAAGCGTTCGGTGTCGAGCGCCTGTTCCAGCAGCGCGCGCTCGCGGGCGAATTCCTCAGGCCGGGTTTCCTGTGAATTCGATACGCCCGAGGCGTACACCAATACTTCGTGTTCGGCCGCAAAGGCTGGCTTGAATGCCTGGGCCAGCAGGCCGTTTCCAATAATCATGATAGGGGGTTCTCAGGGTGAATCACATGGCGCCATTGCGACTGCAAGGCGGTCGCCAGCAGTGCTTGGGTACTGCCATCCCAGGTCAGCCAGGGCATGCCGGATGACGCAGGGACTTTATCTTTTTGTAATAAATCGAGCCAATCGCGCATCGTAGCCGCCAGTGCCTCGGCTGTCAAACCGCTGAAGTAATGGGCGTGTGGGCCCGCTACTTCGCGGAACACGGGCAGGTCGCGCGCCACGATGGGCAGGCCATGCTGGGCCGCTTCGATCAGCGGCAGGCCAAAGCCTTCGCCTTCGGACGCCGCCAGCAGGCCGGCGGCGCCGTGGTACAGCTTGAGCAGCATTTCGTCCGACACGCCGCTCAGCCAGATCAGTTGCTTGCCCTGCTGCGGATGGTTGCGCAGGTCGCGTGCGACCTCGTCCACCATCCAGCCGTGCTTGCCGACGATCACCAGATTGACGGCCACGCCTTGCTGCCACAGCAGGTCGAACGCGGCCAGCGCCTGGGCATGGCCTTTGCGCGGTTCTACCGTGCCGACCATCAGCAGCGTCGGCGCACTGGCCACCTGCGCCATGATTTGCTCGACGTTGTCGGGCAGGCCGAAGCTGGGCGCGCTGGCGTCGATGTCGGCGCCAAGGTGGAAATAGCCGATGCCGAGCGGATCGACGCGCTGCGGCCGGTGCTGGGCCAGCCAGCCAGCCAGCTCGTCGGCCACGGCGGCCGAGATGCACAGCAGACCATCGGACAGGTCGGCGATGGTGGCCAGCCAGGCCGCGAAGTCGGGCTCGGCGCCGAACGGGAAGCGGTGCGGCTGCAGCACCGGCAGGATGTCGTAGACCACGAAGTACAGTTGCACGCCACGGGCGCGCAGCTGCTGCAGCTGGGCCGCGTTCTGCTGGGTGCCGTGCATCATCAGGTCGAGGCCGAGGAACAGGTCGCCGGCTTGGGTGTCGAGTGGCGCGTCGTCGGCGATGTCGAACGGCGCCAGCAGCATCTGCTGCATGTAGTGGCGCGCGTAGCGGTACGGTTCGCCCCGTCCAGGGCTATACACCGGTTCGATGCGGTAGCCGGCTGGCGGGGCCTTGATCAGGGCCATCAGGATGCTGCGCACCACGCGCTGGATGCCAGTCTTCAGGTCGGTCTGCACCATGGCCGAGATATCGACCAGCAACTGGCGCGGCGCTGGTGGCAGGTGGTTGGCGCCGATCGCTGCGGCCACCTGCCGCAGTGTGCTGTCGCTGGCGCTGGCAGCGCTGGCCGCCAG
>JBGSBQ010000112.1:0-8719 GCA_041730475.1 Sphingomonadaceae bacterium | reverse complement strand
CAAGGCAATGCTGGAGTCTTGGTCTAGCACCGGCTCGAATCGACTCAACTCGAGCTTTCCCTGGGCATGTAGCGCATTTCTAGCCAATGTCTCCTCGGCACGTTCAATCACTTTCTCCAGCCAGTTCGCCTCATCTTCTTGCCTTTGGCACCCTCCAAAGCGATTCTCTCTATCGTTGACGTCGATGACCAGACCGTCGAAGTAGAAATACAGTGGCCAGTTCCGCTGTACGGCATGTGTCAATACATCACGGACAGAGCAATTCCAGCGCAGGGCAAGCTGCCCCACAGTTTGTGTCAACGGCTCAAACATACGCACCCCTTCAAGGTGTCGTCTTCAGGTATCGGGGCGCCAGTCAGACCGGTGAAGAGCCGGCTTTTCGTCCGCTAAAACTAGACTGGCGCGTAAATCTTGCCTGATGCGGTCAGGCGGCCGTGGCGCTATCGAAGCGTGTTTGTCGTCATGCGCCGCATCTCGCCATCTTGGCTCTCGATGCGAAAACCGAGACGGCCGAAAAAGGCTCGGCGCCGTGCGCCATGGCAGTACAGAGACATATGATACTCGTCGGCGTAGCGGCGCAGCAGCTCCCGAACGAAGCGGCGACCCAGCCCCTTCCCCCTGCGCTCAGGCGCCAGGAACAGCAACCAGAGGTGCGGGACGGTTCCGCCGGGCGCCGGCTTCTGCTCGAGGATGGCGAAACCATACGGGCGCAGCTCCAAGACGGCGCGGCCGGCGGCAACCGCATCCGTGATGTCAGCTTCAACCAGGCCGCCCACGCCCATCTCATCCTGATGAGCAACGGCGAACACGGCAAGCTGCTCAAGCGTCAGCGTGCTGAAGTCGGGTGCCGCGCCGCGCATCAGACGGCCACCACCCGCAATCCTGCTGGCGCTGGTTGGAACTGGATGCCGGCCTGCTCAAGCATCCACGCCTCAATTTTTACGTGCCACATGCGCAGCAGGTCTAGCGGCCGGCGGATGTAGTTCTGTTCGCGCACGCCCTGGGGCGCGTGGCCTTGAATCTGCGCAGCGATACCGGCCGGCATCTCAATCCATTCACTCAACGTCGCGAAGCTGCGGCGCAGACCATGCAGGGTTAAATGCGGGAGCCCAGCAATAGCCACAGCCTCATTATGAGCTATGCGCGGCTCGGATAAGCGACCGGACTCGGCAGCCGGGCTGCTGAAAACCCATTCATTTCGCCTCGGTAGTGCGGCTAATAAATGTGCGACGTAAGGCGTGAGGGGGACCATCCGAAAATCCTCAACTTTATCCCCCATTTTCATGCTGTTCCACTGAAAATCGACATCGGCCCAGCGCAGCCCCGCCAATTCTTCGCGGCGCGCACCGGTGAGTAGCAGCGTCTGCAGATAGGCGGCGATGACCGGATTACCAATCTTCCTAACTGCGCCAAACCACGAACCCAACTGCTCACGCTGCAGCAGGTCATATTTCACCTTCGGCTTGCCAAGTGTCTCGCGCATCTTGCTGCTCATCGTAGGGTTTGTCTTGACGATGGCTGAGTATGTCTTATGCGCAGCGCACCAGTTCATGCATGCCTTGAGCAGCCGCATGGCAAGCCGCCCGCTCGATGCGCGCACCTTCGCCTCTACCTTTGCCCATTCTTCCAGACGCTCGGCGGTCAGGTCAACCAGTCGAACGCCAGCGAGAGAAGCAAGCGGGCCAGACTCGGTCAGCTTCGAGCTGCGCCTGCACTTCTCGCCGCCAGGCTGAATCATCGCGCGATGCGATTCTATGTGATGGTCACCCCAATGCGGAGTGCGCTCCGCCACATACTCGGGCCACACGTCAGCCAAAGTAATCGACTCTCGCACGATGGTGGCGGCGGCAGCCTCGTTGGTAGCGACCTGCGCGGCTTGCTGCTCTGCCTTGACTTGGCGCGGGTCTAGCCCGTCATCAATCAGAACCTTCAGCCTCCGAGCCTCGGCTTGGGCAGCGTCGATGGTCCACACGCGGCGGTCGCCAATCGTAATGCGCAAGGTCTTGCCATTCAGTTTGGATTGAAATACGTAAGATACCGGGGCGTCCCTTGACTCGCCAGTGTACGGCGTTGCTCGAAGACCGAGCCCGGGCGCGGTCGAGTCCCAGAGGAAGCTCTGTGTCACGCCATCGGCGCACTGGTGTGCATTTACTCGCCCTGCTGTGAATTTTATTCTTGCCATCGTTTTTCACTATCTGAAGTTGGGGACTCATGTAACCACCATGTAACCCGTTTTAGAGTATAGCAATCAACTTTCATCAACACAAACAGAAAACAGAATCTTCCCAAGCATTTGATTTTTATAGATATTTATGATTTTCGATATCCAAATCAACACGACGAAATGCCATATTGCAATGATTTGTAATCATCAGGTGGCCAGTTCGAAACCGGCAGTCGGCACCAGAATTAGGCAAAAAAATCAAAGGGTTACAGGCTATAGTCTGTGACCCTTTTTTTTCCCTAACCGTTGGCATCATCCATCTTGAGCATATGTTGATCGCGTCGACACAACAAAAAAATATGTTTATTTTTAAGGGTAAAATCGACACATAGGGCCAATGTATCGATTCCTACGACATATAGTCATCGTACCAACTCGGCATACAACGCATCATTGATGTAGTACATCTCTCTCCCGTGCTTGCTCGGCCGCAAAAATCCGAGACCGGCCAGCGTCTGAAGGTAAGCAGACGCTATTTGGCGTTTAGCGATATTAGCGTCGATAAGAAACTGAATTTTGGTGGACGGATGTTGAAAGATCACCTCGACCAAATCCTTGCTATAGATGGCAGGTGCCTGCTGCTGAATTTTCCCCCGAACCTCTTCCATCAACGCACGAATACGGGTGACTTGATCAAAAGTCTGTTGCGCGGTGCTTTCAACCGCGCTCAGCATGAACAATATCCATGGTTCCCACTCCTGTTGTTCTGTGACTTTGCGCAGTCCCTCGTAATAAGCTGCTTTATTCGCGATGATGTAACGGGATAGGAATAGTACCGGGATATCCAGCAACTCTTGGTCTACCAAGTAAAGTAAGTTCAGTATGCGCCCCGTCCGACCATTGCCATCTTCAAAGGGATGTATAGCCTCAAACTGGTAATGTATGACCGCCATCTTTACCAAGGGGTCCAGCTCGTCTTGAGCATGAAGAAAGCGCTCTAGGTCCGCCAGTTTGTCACGGATATCACAACGCATTCGGTGAACGTGCAACAAAGATAGGTTGAGCGCTGATGGCGAAACGCTCTCGTATCTCCTCAGAACCCGATACTCCAAAGTGGCACCGAAAATCTACGCAATATGGCGCGTACTCTTCGTTCCCTTCGGTGCTTTGCTTGTAATTACTGTTTTTACGAATACCACGTGCCGTTCACCCCAAAGTGCTCGCCCGCGACACCCCATAATTACTAGCGAGTGAGCTGATGCTCTCGCCGGCGGCGTGCTTGGCGACGATGTCGGCGCGCTGTTCGGCCGTGGCCGTCCGCTACGAGGTCAGCAGATTGAGCCACCGATGCTTTTGCCAGACGTGAGGTCAAAGCCAAAGTCGCACTCATATCCGTCCGAAGGGCGGTATCGACAAGCTACGTGCTCCTTTTCACGCAGACGTCCGCCTTTTTCGATGCCACATTCGCTCTTCTTGTCCGGTCCCATCACATCAAAAATTTCCTTCGCGGCCCGGCCACGCACGTAGAAGGCGACGTGAACATCATTGGGAGCCGGTCGATAGGTATCACCAAGATCGCCACCGTAGACCACGTACTGTGCCTCGGCCGGCCGAGTAGCCCATTCCCATGCTTGTGCACCGTGCGCCAGCGCTGCGACGGTGACAAACATCATAGCTAAGAGCGTGCAGGGTCTCACGTCACCTCCCCTACTCAAAAATCGTGACATGGAAATGGTTGTCGTGCCTGAAGCGCGGCTTGACGCGAGAAATCTTGGGGTCGTTGAAGTAAATGACCTTGACCAGATTGGACTCGAAAAAAAGACAGATAAGCATTTCAGTTGCGTCGCGGTCATACTGCGGCTCAGTCCAGCGGACAGGCAAGTTCCGCCCATCCTTTCGCATCAAACGAATGTCCACGTCCAAGCCGCTGACGTGACCCTCATGCGGCCGAAACTTGGCTCCCCCCGCGAGGCTGATGTTGCCGATTCCGATCTTGCGGTCGTCCTTACCTTGCCAGCGGAATTCAACCAGATTGAGTAGCGAAAGCAGCTTAGGATGGGCAAACTGGCCGGCACCAGCTGCCGGCGTGCCATACGTGTAGTATCCAAAGCCGCCCTGCTCCGGATCCTGTGGCAGCTTGAAGAAGCCACGCGAATCTTTAATCGGTGCCTCCGCCATGGTCGCACCTCACACAACCCGGTTGGTCGCCAAGTCCCATCCGCCGGCTGTGTTGCCGCCAGCGCCGCCCCCTACTTTCTGTTGCGTGTACTTCCACTTCACCTTCGAGAACTTCAGGCCGACTGTTTCACTGAGGATGTTACCTTCATGGACGACGGGCGTGATGGCGCCGATCAGCACGTTCTCTATCTCGACCTCGAAATACTTAACACGGTCACCCTGGCCGTCCGCACGCAAGAATTCGAACTTCGCGCGGGGTAGAGTCTTGCCCATGACACAAGTCTGCATCAGGATCGGCGATGCCAGGTCCGCAAGCTTCTGGAAGCTGATGTCGTCCAGCTCGGCGCGTTCGGCAGTGTGACCCCCGCCTGTCGACGATGTCGCACTTTTTGGCTGGGACATGCCCCATTGCACCGCTGTGCATTCGATCCAGCCGACGTGCTTTGAATCGGTCGACTCACCCTTGATCCCGTCAATTTGCAGGTACACGTCGATTGCCATGATTTCCTCCGCGTGAAATGGCTCTCAGCCATTCTGCCGATTCGGCCCCATCGACGGCTTGGCTCGGGTCAAATCCCATGCTGCCAACCAGTCACGTGTGCGGTAGATCAATGGGCAAGCGCCGCAGTTCGTTCGTAAGCGTCTGCCCATCCTTCCGGTTATCCACAATTCACTTATGTGCTTTTGCTGGTTTTTTTAACTTTTTCATATGAAGAATTTGGTCGCAATCAGATGACGACGCGGGGATCACCAGTCGATTCGCGGCCGCGTCATTCGGTGGCCCCGGAAGGCGAGCAGACCTGGATGGATCAAGAAAATTCCGCCTGTCATTTCCGAGACAAACGACTGAAGAGGCGCTTCCGCCTGCTGCTTGAGCAGTTCGGGAAGTACATGGGACAAAGCATTACATTTGCCTGCCAGGACTGGGCCAGTACGAAAGCGGCCTATCGTTTTCTTCCAACGACCACGTCCGTGCGCAGGACATATTAGATGGCCATTTTCAGGCAACAAGCGAGCGCTTCGCCAATGCGGAAGGGCCGATACTTATCCTTCAAGACACAACCACGTTTTCCAATCAGCGCGATCCGCTAGAGCGCATTGGATTCATTGGGAGCTAGCTCGCGTCATCAAGGCTCCAAGCCCACTGAACCGAGCCAAGGTGGCGTACCGGCGTCGCCGCATACGCGCGACCCTGCATCGGCATAAATCGAGGGTCAATCCGGCTGACGCCATCGAAGAGTGAGGGTTGAACGCGGACAATTGCTGCTGCGGATGCCACACGCGACTTGAGCGCGCCATCAGAAATCAGTAAGTGTGCGCAAACCTCGCGTCTGTCATAGTCGAAACGCGTGAGGGTTCGGACGTAGGCTGCAGCTTGGGAGTAGCTAGCGGCGAATTTCTGCTCGTTCTCATGTGCCGCTTCCCGCGTCAGTAAGAACTTCAACGGATCAGAGGTGCTACTTGCCGATAGCCTCTCAGACCATTTAGGTACACTGTCGTCGCGCTCGTCGTCTTGGTCAATGCGAATCGATTTGCGCATGTGCCAGTCGCCGCGACGCACATTATTCAGATTCACCCCTCGTATCACTAGGTCTTGGTCTGCTGGATCAGAGAAATCGACGGGTCGGCCGCGTCGCTCACTAATTTCATGAGCCACAACCCATGCATCGCTCTGTAAGTCCCCCTCCGTTACCTCATGCCGCGTTGCCTTGGCTATGCTTCGGAAACTGCTTTTCATCTTCGCCAGAAACAAACTGAAAAAACGGTGCATATCGATTCGCCGAGTAAGTTATCAATGTAGCTACATTTTGGTGCATCCTACGCACCAAGAACAGTGAAATTTTGATCACATCGCGTACACAATAATGACGCCCGGTTGGCCGCGCACTATGACAATTTGTCGGTAATTTATCCGCCTTCAGCGTATATCTACCGTCATCTATATCATCCGGCGCAACACCGGTATGCGGCGGGCGAGGTCGGACAGCAGGAAACTCAGCGCCAGACCGCTCACCGTGAGCAGTGCAACGAGTAGATACATGTGCTGTGGCAACGCGCGGAACAGCATCGCCAGCGCGATGATCACCGGCGCGTGCAGCAAAAATACGCCAAAGGAACGATCGGCCAACCAGCGCATCCGTGCCGATTCAGCGTTGAACTTTTGCGCGAACAACGCCAGCAAACCAAGTGACAGTCCAACCCCGGTCAGTTGCTCCCACAAGGCAAAAGCGAATGCCTGCCAGTGCCATCCGCCAAAAAACGCTGACGGCTTACCGGTCTTGGCGCCAACCACGATGATGGCGAGCAGCAGTGGTGCACTCAGGCATAACGTGAGCTTGCCGGCGAAGCGGGCGCGGGCCGACAATGCCAGTGGCAGCAGCCAGCCATGGCGCGCGGCGTGCACACCCGCCAGGAAAAAGCAGATGTATTGAACGAAAAAGCATAGCTGCAGGTTCAGGACGTTGGTGCCGATGGGCTGCACCAGACGCACGGCGAAGGTGGCGCCCCCAAGCGCCAGTGCACACCCCCCCAGCAAACGGGCAGATGGTGCTCGTCCCTGCTCTGACGCGCAGTTGCGCAGCGGGACAACGCGACGCCACGCAGCCAGCGCCAGACTAAACAGCAGGAGTGCGACAGCAAACCAAAGCGGCCCACTACCGCTGAGGAAATGTCCCGATAGCACATAGTCAGCGTAAAAGGCCGGCGCTGGACCAAACGCATGATCCCAAGGGTTGAGCCCGATCAGGATGAACGGATGGATCACCAGCATGTACAGCACCGCTGGCGCACCGAGACGCAGCAGCCGCTCGCGCACAAAGGCGCCCGGGCCGCGACGCGACAAGGCGCCATGCGCGAAGTAGGCCGAGATAAAGAACAGCAGCCCCATGAAGAATGACTGCAAATGTCCCTGCCACACAATAAAGGGCAGCTTCTGGCTGAGCGTCGGTTCATGCTCACTCATGATGTACCAGTCGCCGACATGGCTATATGTGACGCAGGCATGCAAATTCACCACCAGCACGATCAGGACGGTGCGCAGGTGATCAATCCAGGGCAGACGGACGGCAGCGGATGAAAAAAGTTGCTTCATTGGATAGGCCTGAGAGTTAAGATATACGCCATCTTGCAAGCAAAATGCGCGGCTGGCGGCAGAATGTGACGAGCCGCGACGAGCCGGTGACCAGTCGCTGGCCTGCGGTAGCCCCGAACAACTCCTAACTCTGCCATGACATCATATGATCAGCGTCTGCAACGCTATTTGACGCACAAGCGCTTATTCGAAGCAGGTTTTTGGATACTGTTCCTGCTCGGCGAGGCCGCCGCCAACTCCATCACCGCCTGGCTCGATCTGCAACGCAGCGGCACGGCGAGCGTCGAGTTTTGGCAAGTGCTGACCTGGGAATTCAGCAGCAACATCGTGGTGCTATTGCTGATTCCGGCCCTGCTGACCGCCGTGCGGCACTGGCCCTTGCACTGGGGAATGTTGCGCCGCAATCTGCTCCGGCATGCCGGCTGCGCCATCCTGTTCAGCCTCATTCACACCGGTCTGATGGTCGGTATTCGCAAGCTGGTGTACGCCAGCCAGGGACTGACATATGACTTCGGTAATTGGCCGGTTGAGCTGACTTACGAGGCGATCAAGGACGTTCGTGCCTATGCGCTACTGCTGGCGTGCATACTCGGCTACCGTTTATTGATCTGGCGCCTGCAAGGCGAAGCAACTTTGCTGCAAGCGCCGGACCAGGCGTTTAATAGCGCAACAGTGATGCCAGCGCTCGACAGCGAGGCCGCGACGCCACCGGAACGTTTTCTGGTCAAGAAACTGGGCAAGGAATTCCTGCTACCGACCAAAGAAATCGAGTGGATACAGGCCAGCGGCAATTACGTCAATTTACATCGCCTCGGACACGACTATCCGTTGCGCTCGACGCTGGCCAAGCTGGAGGCGCGACTGGCGACGGGCTTCATGCGCGTTCACCGCAGCTATCTGGTGAATCTGGCGCTGATCGTCGCCATCGAACCGACCGAATTCGGCGATGCACGCTTACGCACCAGCACCGGTGCCAGCGTGCCATGCAGCCGAACTTATCTGGAGGAATTGCGCCAGCGCCTGCAATCCAGCCGCGACTAGCAGCACCAGTCTGGTGTGCGCGTCACCTTGCCGTTTATTCCAGTGGCAGCACCCGGTCTTCCGGCCCCGCCTGACAGCCGGCGGCAACCGGGGTCCAGCCGTGGTGGATGACGATCTGCCGGCCATTGTGGCAGACCTCGACCCGCTGACTGTCCGGCAGGCGCTGGTGGATGAAGGTTTCCAGCGTGGCCGGCAGACTGATCTTCAGTTGTAGCGCGTACAGGTCGTCTTGCGGGTGGTCGTCC
>JBGSBQ010000111.1:0-8720 GCA_041730475.1 Sphingomonadaceae bacterium | reverse complement strand
CCTAATGCCGTGAAGTTAAGGTGCAGATCGGCTGGCAAACTCCACCGACACAAAGCCGGGGCCAGACCCGCCGGGTCTGACCCCAGGTCTGGTCTTGGGGTGCAAGCGCACGCTTCGGCACTTTAGCTTAACGGCATTACGGCCTGAAGGAGCATTCGGTCACGATTGAAGGCGGGCAGGTGCGTAAAAAAGAATAGTCCTTTTCACGAATGACAAGCAGCGGCGCGCACTGGCGAACCAGCACAAGACCATCGCCAGATCAGGCCACTAGGCGCTTTCGCGTGGCATCAGCGTGAAGCCCAGGTCAATCTGGCCGACCGGCGGCACGCGCCCCGCAATCACGTTGCGCAGCAGGGTCGCCGCTTCAAAGCCGATGCGGTAACGCGGTGTGCTAATGGTGGTGACGGAAGGCTTCATCCACGCCGACGCGGGCAGGTCGTTGAAGCCGCAGATGGCCAGTTGCTCCGGCACCTCGATGTTGCGGCGCTGGCACTGATAGATGGCGCCGTGCGCCAGATCGTCATTGCAGCAGAAGATGGCCGTGCAATCGGGTGCCTGCGCCAGCATTCGGCCCAGCAGTTCCGCACCGAGCGCAATGCTCGACGCGTCCGGCACCATCAGTTCCAGCCGCGCATCGGCAATTCCCGCTTCGGCCATCGCCTTGCGATACCCCGCAGCGCGGCTCAGGGTCCGTTCATCGAGTTGCGCGCCGATGAAGGCGATGCGCTGGTGACCCTTGTCGATCAGGTAGCGCGTCATCGTATGCCCCGCGTCGTGCTGCGAAAAGCCTACTGAGAGCTGCTTCGGATCGGTCGCCATGTCCATCATCGACACCACCGGCACACCAGACGTGGCCAGCATCTGTTGCACGCGCGGGCTGTGCGTGAGCCCCGACAGCAGGATGCCGTCCGGGTTCGATTGCAGGTAAATATTCAGCAGCTTTTCTTCCTCCGCGTCCGAGTAGCGGGTGTTGCCAATCAGGAGCTGGTAGTTGGCTGCATCGACCACCTCCTGAATGCCGTCGATCACCGCATTGAAGACGAAGTTGGACAGCGAAGGCACCAGCACCACGATCACGTTCGACTGGCGCGAGGCGAGTGCGCGTGCGGCCCGGTTGGGCACATAGCCGAGCAGGGTGACGGCCTGTTCGACCCGCTGCCGCACTTCATCGGACACCAGCTCCGGCTGGTTCAGGGCGCGCGAAGCCGTCATGGTCGATATGCCGGCGTGCGCGGCAACCGCTGCAAGGGTAGTGCGGCCGCTCGCGCGGCTTTTGCTGACGGATTTGGTCATGGGCGAAACAGGGCATGGAACAAAAGTCCGTAATTCTGCCATGCAAGATGGTGAATGTTGTAGTGAAATTGGAAAAGAATTTGTGCACATGCTGCAGGGCAGTATCGATAGTCATTTACAAACGATAAAACAGGCGTACAATCGAATCATGTTAGCGCTAACGCAAGCGCACTAGTCGACCCAACAAGCTGGGTCAAACGAATCAATCGATTTTGGTCCGGATGCCGGCATCCGGCAGCGTTTTCTTGCGTCTTGCAATGTTAGCGCTAACTTTAATTTGGAAAGCAGGATGGAACAGACGAGCAAAGCTATTCGCTGGGTGGTGATGGGCGTATCGGGCAGTGGCAAGAGCACCATAGGCCGACAGCTCGCCAGCGAGCATGGCGTGACCTACGTGGAAGGCGATGACTTCCACCCGCCCGCTAATGTGGCGAAGATGTCGGCCGGCCAGCCGCTGACCGATGAAGACCGGGTTGACTGGCTGCATGCGCTCCAGGCGCAGATCCGCGCCGCCCGCGAAAGTGGCGTGGGGCTGGTCGTGTCCTGCTCGGCTCTCAAGCGCGCCTACCGCGATTTGTTGCGTGAGGGTGATCCGGCTTTGCGTTTCGCCCACCTGCAAGGTCCGCGTGAGCTGATCGCCGAACGCATGTCGGCGCGCCATGACCACTACATGCCGCCGGCGCTGCTGGACAGCCAGCTGGCCGCACTCGAGCCGCTCGCACCGGACGAACAAGGTATACACCTCGATATCCGCCATGCGCCGGACCAATTGGTCAAGGCCATCCTTGCCAGCGAGGACCAGCACAGATGAAGAAATCAACTTAGCAATCGCCGGGCGAGACGGAGCCGGCACACGTAACAAGACACACGGCCCGTCGGTCCAAGCCGTGTGAAAAATACCAAATACCATAACAACATGGAGACAAGACAAATGAACCAACCAATACGCAGAAGTGTCATGCACCTTGCCGTCGCCAGCGCCTGCTGTGTGATCGCATTGCCCGGTCACGCGCAGCAAGTGGCCGCAGACACCGCGGCCCCAACGGCGCAACCGGAAGAGAAAATGGATGTCGTGACCGTGTCAGGCTCACGCATCGCGTCACGCGGCTTCAATCAGCCGACGCCGACCACCACGCTGACCGCAGCCGAGCTGGAGAAGAACGCCAAGCCGAATGTGTTCAACACCCTGATTGAATTGCCGGCGCTGCAAGGCAGTACCGGCCGCACCACCGGCGCGTTCAGCACCAGCAGCGGCACGCAGGGCCTGTCGTCGCTATCGCTGCGCGGTCTGAGCCCGATCCGCACCCTGACTTTGCTCGACGGACAGCGTGTGGTTGGTGCCAACGTCAGCGGCGTGACGGATGTCAGCCAGTTTCCGCAGCTGCTGATCAAGCGCGTCGACGTTGTGACCGGCGGCGCTTCTGCGTCGTATGGCTCCGATGCGGTGGGTGGCGTGGTCAACTTCATCACGGACAAAAAATTCAAGGGCTTCAAGGCCAATCTTGAGGGCGGCCAGACCACCTACGGCGACGACAAGAATGGCACGGTGCAGACTGCGTTTGGCAATGCCTTCCTCGATGGTCGCCTGCATCTGGTCGGCAGTGCCGAGTATGGCCGTGAAAAGGGCGTGCCCAACCCCGGCTTTGGCGGCAAAGCGGCCAACGGGCGCGACTGGTACAAGAGTACCGTCTATACCAATCGCGGCTTCGCGGCGACCACTGACGGCAAGCCGCAGCTTGCCGTGATCGACAACGCGCAGCAGATTCAATACGCGAAATACGGCTTGATTACGGAAGGCCCGTTACGTGGCACGACCTTTGGTGAGAACGGTGCGGTCGGCCAGTTCCAGTACGGTAACAACTGCGTCGGCTCGTTCTGCCAGGGCGGTGATCTGTCCGGTAACGTCGGCGCCGGTACCAGCCTGGGCATGGACCTGACGCGCAAGGTGCTGTATGGCCGCGCCGGCTTCGATATCAACGCCGACCATCAGATCTACATGACTGCGACGTGGAGCGAGGTGGATGCGACCTTCTCGCCGAACCCGGGTGCGGCCAAGCAGGGCAATCTGACGATGCGCTGTGATAATCCCTACCTGCCGCAGTCGGTGCGCGACCGCTGTGCTGCAGCCGGCATCACTACCTTCCGCTACGGCACCGCGAACGCTAATTTCCCGCAGAATATCGACGTCAATCCTAACCGCACCATGCAGCGCATTGTGGCCGGTGCCGAAGGCAACTTCAATTTTGGCGGCAAGACTTGGGGCTACAACGGCTACCTGGAACACGGCGAGAACGAGATCGAGATTATCGTCAAAAACATGACGCTGAACCGTCGCTACGACGCCGCCATCCAGGCTGTACGTGCTGCCGATGGCACGATTCAGTGCGCCAATCCGGTCGCCGTGGCGAATGGTTGCAAACCGATCAATGTGTTCGGCAATATGCCGATCGACCCCGCCGCGTGGGCCTACATCGCGCCGACCAATGGCCCGCACCAGTATTCCAAGCAAAAGCAGGATGTGGCCAGTTTCAATGTGACGGGTGAGCCTTTCGATTCCTGGGCTGGCCCAGTCGCCATCGCGACGGGTGCCGAGTGGCGCAAAGAGCAGTACTTTGTCACGGGCGACCCGTACGGTAATGGTGTGTTCGCGGACAGCCCGAACACCGCCGCCTATCCCGCCGATCCGATCTTGAGCCAGCCCGAAGGCAACCACTGGTACGCAGGAAATTACCATAACGGCAAGGGCTCTTATTCCGTCAAGGAAGCGTACCTGGAAGCAAATATTCCGCTGCTCTCGGCCTCCAGCCTCGGCGACATCAATTTGAACCTGGCTGGCCGCAAGACGCATTACAGTACTTCCGGCAGCGTCAATAGCTGGAAGGTAGGCGCAACCTGGAATACGGGCCTGGACGGCTGGCGTGTCCGCGCCGTCACGTCGCAGGACGTGCGCGCACCGAACCTGTCGGAACTGTTTGCTGCGCCGGTGGTGATCAACGCCGCTGTCAACTTCAACGGTCAGTCGGTCCAGATCCAGCAGCGCACCATCGGTAACACCAACCTGCGTCCGGAAATCGCGCGCAACACGGTGCTTGGCCTGGTGCTCGCGCAGCCATCGTGGCTGCCTGGCTTCTCCGCGTCGGTCGATTACTTCGACGTCAAGGTGCGCGACGTCATCTCCAGCATGGCGAACCAGACGCTGGTCGACCTGTGCGTGGCGGGCAACAAGGAAATCTGCAGCACCATGCAGCTGACCGGACCGGCGGGCTCCAACTACGTGACAGCGCAGGCCTTCAATCTCGCTTCGCTGCGCAGCAAAGGCTATGACATCGAAATGGCCTACCGCACCAAGCCTAACCCGCTGGGTATTCCGGGTAGCCTGACCTTCCGCGTGCTGGGCACCAAGATGATCAGTTTCCTGACCAATTCCGGCATCCCGAATACGATTCCTTCGGAAGGTGCTGGCGTTAATATGGGGAACACGCCTGACTGGAAGGTGCTCGCTTCGCAGAACTGGGACCATGATAAATGGAACGTCAACATCAGCGAGCGTTGGATCAGTGACGGTGTGCGCAGCAAAGAGTTCATCGAATGCCAGACCAATTGCCCGGTATCGACCGCCAACAACCGCACCATTTTTGATAACAGCATGAAGGGCGCGTTCTACGTTGACCTGGGGGGCAGCTACAAGTGGTCGAACACGGTAAGCATCTACGCCAAGATCGATAACGTGGGTAATGTCGATCCGGTCGCTGCGCCGCAGGAGAACCCGAGCTACGCGATCAATCCGGCTTTGTACGACGTGCTCGGACGCACTTACCGGGTCGGCCTGCGCTATCAATTCTAAAGCGCTGGCAGATCCGCGATGAGCATGAGTGCTCCCTTGGCGGCATTGTTCGGCATGAGCCCTGTGGCATGGGCCATGCTGGCCGTCTTTTTTTCGGTCTTGCTGCTGACCGTCAGCATCGCCTGGGGCAAGGTTCAGCCGCTGCTCGCTTTCGTGCTGACGGCATTGGTGGCAGCGCTGCTGCTCGGGATGCCGGTCGCCCAGATACCGAAGGCGATCGAAAAGGGGATAGGCGACCTGCTCGGTTCCCTGACCGTCATCATCTGCGTCGGCGCGGTGTTCGGCAAGCTGATTGCCGACAGCGGAGCGGCGCAGCGCATCGCCAGCTACCTGATCGAGGTGTTTGGCCAGAAACGCATGCCGCTGGCGCTGATGGTCACCGGTTTTGTGGCGGGCATTCCGCTGTACTACAACGTCGGGTTCGTGCTGCTGGTACCGCTGGTTTTTTCACTGGTGTACCAGACTGGCAGGCCGGCAGTCGCGCTGGCCATTCCGCTGGTGTGTGGGCTCTCGGTGGCGCACGGCTTTTTGCCGCCGCATCCATCGCCAACGGCGCTCGCTGGGCAGTTCCACGCCGATATTGGCCGCACGCTGTTGCTGGGGATAGTGGTGGCGATCCCGACCCTGATCATCTCCGGGCCGGTGTTCGCCATGACGCTGAAGAACATCAAGGGCAGCACAGCATCGCTGTTCAAAGCCGAGCTCAAGCCGGAGTCGGCGCTGCCGGGGGTGGTCAATAGTTTCGTCACCGCGCTGCTGCCGGTCTGGTTGCTGGGCGGCTTCACGGTGCTGATTCTGTACCCCAGCGACAGTGCCGCCGTCAACACGATGGTGGGCTTCTTCGCCAATCCGCTCATCATCATGCTGGTCGCGTTTGCTGCTGCCGTGATCACGCTGGGGCTGGCGCGCGGGCAGCGTCTGGGGGCGATGATGGCCGCGTCGGGCGAGACCTTGCGCGACGTCGCACCTATCCTGCTGGTGATTGCCGGCGCCGGGGCGCTCAAGCAGGTGCTGATTGAAACCGGTGTCAGCGCAGAACTGGGTAAAGCGCTCAGCACGTTGCCGGTGCATCCCCTGGTGCTGGGCTGGCTGATCGCGCTGATACTGCGCATCTGCCTCGGTTCGGCCACGGTGGCCGGACTGACCGCGGCAGGCATTGCGGCACCGCTGGTTGCCAGTACGGGTACCGATGCCAGCCTGATGGTGCTGGCCGTTGGCGCGGGCAGCCTGATGTGCAGCCACGTCAACGATTCCGGATTCTGGATGTTTAAAGAGTACATGGGGCTCTCGCTCAAGGACACCTTCCGTTCCTGGAGCCTGATGGAGACCCTGGTGGGCCTGGTCGGCCTGGTGTTCGTATTGATACTCTCCATGTTCGTTTAAGGACAAGAAATGACACGACGTTTAACGCCAGCGCTGCTGGCAATGGCACTGCTTTGCCCGGCATTTGTTGCGCAGGCGGCCTCCGAGTCCGCGTATCAGGGCATGCCCGACGATCCACGCGCCATCAAAGTGATTGCGAAAGGGGATGGAGAGGCCGACGATACGGACGCTATCCAGGCCGCCATCGACCGCGCTGCCAACAAGGGCAATGGCGGCATAGTGTTTCTGCCGTCCGGCCGCTATCGCATCACGCGCTCGATCCTGATACCGCTGTCGGTACGGGTATATGGCGTTGGGAAGACGCGCCCGGTGTTCGTCCTGGCGAAGCATACGCCGGGGTTCCAGAAGGGTGTGGGCACCATGGTGGTGTTCATGGGTGGCGACCAGTACAACGTGGGCAAAGTGCCGGTGCCGGTGGCCAGTGCCGTGCCCTACAACGAGAACGTGCGCGATGCGAACTCGTCGACTTTTTACTCCGTGCTCTCCAACGTTGATTTCGAGATTGGCGCTGGCAATCCGGGCGCAGCCGCCGTGCGCCAGCGTACCGCGCAGCATTCAAACCTGTCGCACATTGACTTTCACATCGGGTCGGGCTTTGCCGGCATCTACAATGCTGGCAATGTCGGCTACAACCTGAAGTTTTACGGTGGCCGCTATGGCATCGTATCGGAGAAAACCTCGCCAGCCTGGCAGTACACCTTGATGGATGCCACCTTCGACGGGCAGCGTGACGCCGCCATCCGCGAGCACGAGGCCGGCCTGACGCTGGCCAACACCACCATCCGCAATAGCCCGGTGGGGATCGAGATCGATCGTGGCTACGGCGACTGGCTGTGGGGTTCTGATGTGCGCTTCGAGAACGTGTCGAAGGCGGCGCTGGTCATCAGCAACGAGGACAACGTCTACACCCAGGTCGGATTCCGGAACGCCATGGCGCGCAATGTCCCCACGTTTGTTCGCTACCGCGACAGCGGCAAGTCCGTGGCCGGGGCCGGAGCCAGCTACATGGTCAGTGACTTCAGCTACGGCCTCATGCTGCCGGGCTTTGCCAGCCCGGGGAAATTCGGCAGCACCATGAAGGCAGCGCCGCTCCAGCAACTCCCTGCAGCGCTGCCGAAAGTGGTGCGCCCGCTGCCGCCAACTACCGAGTGGGTCAGTGCGCACACATTTGGCGCCAAAGGAGACGGCCAGACCGACGACACGGCCGCCCTGCAGAAAGCCATCGACAGCAAGCGCGTGATTTACCTGCCGCTTGGCTTTTACATGATCAGCGATACACTCAGGATGAAACCTGACACCGTGATCATCGGCCTGCACCCCGGGATGACGCAGCTGGTGCTGCCGAACGGCCTGCCCGGCTTTGCCGGCGTCGGCACCGGCAAGGCGATGCTGGAAAGCGCGAAGGGCGGCGACGCCATCGTGTCGGGCATCGGGCTCGCCACCGGCGAGGTCAATCCGCGCGCCATGGCGCTGCTGTGGAAGGCCGGCCCCAGTTCGCTGATGGACGACGTGCGTATCCAGGGCGGCCACGGTACCATGCTGTATGACGGCAGCCGCAAGGATCCCTACCAGAAATCGGCCAATTTCGATCCGTCCAACCACTGGGACCGGCAGCATCCTAGTATTTGGGTAACCGATGGTGGCGGTGGCACTTTTGTCGGCGTCTGGTCGCCCAACACCTTCTCGCAAGCCGGCTTTTATGTCAGTGACACCACCACCCCCGGCAAAGTGTACGAGCTCTCGGCCGAACATCACATGCGCGCAGAGATCGTGCTCGACAAGGTGGAGAACTGGGAATTCTTCGCGCCTCAAACTGAGCAGGAAGTGCGGGACGGGATGGACGCGGTCTCGCTGGAGATCCGCAATTCGCGCAACATCCTGTTTGCGAACTACCATGGCTACCGCGTTACCCGCTCAATCAAGCCGGCCATTTCAGCGGTCAAGATCAGCAATTCAAGCGACATTCGTTTTCGTAATGTGCATGTGAACGGTGAGAGTGGCTTCGCCGGTTGCGACGAGAAAGGGTGTGGCACCTATCTGCGGGCCAGCAAATACCCGTTCGAGAATGCGATCGAAGATGTGACATGTTCAGGTTTGGATACAGTAGAAGTTGCAGCAACCTTCATTCCTATTAACCTGACGGATCAGGTTGCACGCAGACAACTACTGGCCTCTAGTGACTTTAGACGTGCAGTTAGTA
>JBGSBQ010000110.1:0-8801 GCA_041730475.1 Sphingomonadaceae bacterium | reverse complement strand
GCCGGCGCACTGGGCACCGTGCTGCAAGGCAGCGGCGTAGGCCGCGTCGACGGCGGCGCGGGACGGCGCCAGCAGGGCGATCATCTGGCCGTTACCGGGGCTGGCTTGGCCCTCGTAGGGCGCGCCGACGATGAACAGGGGGCGTCCCTGACCCGGCGCTTGCCACGCGGCCCAGGGCTTGCTGACGTCACAGAATTTTTGCTGGAGTCCCAGCGTGTGCAGTACTACCGTGTACAGGGGCAGGGCGCGCTGGAAGTCGGTGATGCCGATGTAGACGTGGGAAATCATGGATGGGACCAGTCTTGACGTGCCGCGTACCCGTTATTCCTGCGCAGGCGGGAATCCATGCTGAGCTGCGGGGCATGCGGCGCATAGGTTCCCGCCTGCGCGGGAACGACGAATTAGTTGCGGACGATGCTGCCGTTGGCGTTTTTCACGCGGTCACCGGCCAGCAGACCGGGATCATGGTCGAAGTGGAAGCTGGCTTGCTTGCCGTCTTCGTACTGCACCTGCACGGTCCACTGCTTGCTCGCCTTCAGCTTTTGCTCGGCCTTGTTGCCGGCATACGCACCACCGGCGGCACCGGCCACCGTGGCCAGTTCGCGGCCGTGGCCGCTGCCGACCTGATTGCCCAGCAGGGCACCGGCCACGCCGCCGGCAATCACGCCCAGTGCGCTGCCTTCGCCCGCTTTTTCGTTCATATGCACCGAAACCACCTTGGCGCAGTCGGCGCAATAGCCTCCGGCCTTGCCAGCGCTGTTTTTCAGCGCGGCCTTGGCGTTGGCGACGCCTTTGTCATATTCGGTCTTGGCGTCGCGGTTGCATTGCATGCGGGCGCCGGAAGTCGATTCCTCGGCGCAGATCTTCTTATCATCAGCATAGCGGGTGGCCAGGCGTTTCGATTCGGCGGCGTACTGATCTTTGGCTGTGGGTTGAGCCAATGCAGCGCCGCTGGCCAGCAGGCCGCTCAGGGCCAGGGTCAGGGCGGAAGTCAGTAGGGTAGGGCGCGTCGTCATGGTGTTCTCCTTGTTATGTGTTAGCCGTAGGCACCGCCAGTGTACAACAGGTCAAACAGCCGGGAAATCGTGGCGATCAGGCTGCCTGCGCCCAGCATCAGTGTGCCGACCAGCAGCAACGCCAGTGGCCAGTTCGAGGCCGACTGCTGGCCTGAACCATGGTTGAAGCGGGCATCCCATTTCTCGTCCGACATCAAGCCCAGTACCAGCGCTTCCAGGAAGCCGATCAGGATCGAGATGACCAGCGGCAGCAATTTGAAGAAGGGATCGGCACCCGGTGCCAGCAAGCCGATCAGTGCCACCGCCGGCAGGCTGACCAAATGCAGCCACAGGTAGGCATCGCGTGCGCCGCGCAGATAGGCGCGGTGCAGGCCCAGTCCGCCCAGCAGGAAGGCCAGCAGCGTGGCCAGTGTCTTGTTTTTGTGGGCAGATGTTGTTTTGGTCATGGTTGGCAGGCCAGCAAAGTACAGGAAGCACGCAGTATCGGTCATAATAGCGACCCCGGCCTACCTTTTTTGCAAGGTTATGGGTCAGGCTCTTGCCCATTGCGCCGGATCGGGGGATAATCTCCGATTGCCCCAAACCCGCCCGATTATTTCATTAACGCTTGCTGCTTCGCGGCAAAGCGCGCTATAATTTGCGGCTTTTTCCGTCCTAGCACACTTTTTGGAAATATTATGGTCGTTATTCGTTTAGCTCGTGGAGGCGCCAAGAAGCGTCCGTTCTTCAACATCGTTGCAACCGATTCGCGCAATCGTCGCGATGGCCGTTTCATCGAACGCATCCGTTTCTACAACCCCATGGCGTCGGGTGGTGAAGTGCCATTCCGCATTACCGCTGACCGTCTGGCTCACTGGGAATCCGTTGGCGCGCAACTGTCGCCAACCGTGGCTCGCCTGGTCGCTGCCAGCAAAAAAGCAGCTTAAATCTGGTTGCCAGGTTGACTGAACAGACTGCATCCGGGGTGAAAGTCCCCGACGATTTGGCACAGGTAGGCTTTGTCTACGGTGCTTACGGCGTCGCTGGCTGGGTGAGGATTCGTCCTTTCTCGGAAGATGCGGATGCACTCCTGGGCGTGAAAACCTGGTGGCTCGATAAGCCGGCCTTGCACGATGTCGATGTCATACAGCGCAAGCTGCATGGCGGCGATGTGGTGGCGCAACTGGTGGGTGTGACCGACCGGAACGTGGCAGAAGCGCTGAAGGGCGCCGCTGTATTCATTCCGCGCAGTCATTTCCCGGCGCTGTCGGATGATGAGTTCTACTGGTCTGAATTGATCGGTATGGCAGTACAGAATTTGCAAGGTGAGCACCTCGGTACGGTGGCTGACATGATGAGCAATGGTCCGCAGTCGATCTTGCGCATCGTCCCCACTCCTACCGCAGAGTCTGACCCCGAGGCAGCGGCGCAAGAGCGCCTGATTCCATTTGTGGACGCGTTCATCATTAAGGTGGACAAGGCTGCAAAAGTGATTACCGCCGATTGGGGCTTGGACTATTGATACTTGGAAAGGCGCGCGATGCAATTTGATGTCGTGACCCTGTTCCCGGAGATGTTTGCCGCACTGACGCAGTCGGGCGTGACCCGGCGTGCCGTCGAACAGAATAAATGGAGCCTGACGTTGTGGAATCCGCGTGATTTCACGACCGATAATCACCGTACCGTGGATGACCGCCCTTATGGTGGCGGTCCGGGCATGGTGATGCTGGCCAAGCCATTGGAGGCCACGCTGGCCGCCGCCAAGCAGCGCCAGACCGATGCCGGTCTGCCGCCGCCACGGGTGGTGTTCATGTCGCCCCAAGGTAAACAATTAACGCACGAACGCGTGATGCAGCTGAAGCAGGAACCCGGTCTGGTGATCCTGTGTGGCCGCTACGAAGCGGTCGACCAGCGCCTGATCGACCGTTGTGTTGACGAAGAAATCAGCCTCGGCGATTTCGTCTTGTCGGGCGGCGAGTTGCCGGCCATGGCCCTGATGGATGCCGTGGTGCGCCAGTTGCCCGGCGTGCTGAATACCGATGCATCGGCGGTCGAAGACAGTTTTGTTAACGGCTTGCTCGATTCGCCGCATTACACGCGGCCGGAAACGTATGAAGGTGTGGCAGTACCGCCCGTTTTAATGGGTGGCAACCACGCCGAGATCGACAAATGGCGCCGCCAGCAGATGCTGGGCGCGACGGCGCGCAAGCGGCCGGACCTGCTGGTCAAGGCGCGCGCGGCTGGCCTGCTGAGCAAGCAGGATGAAAAGTTTTTGGCAGGTTTGTAAACCTGTTGCAGTGGTAGTACCGAGCGGACAATGGTGTCCGCGTGTTAATCCCCATCCTCTACTGGGCGAGTGCCTGAACAGCACTCACTGTACGCGCCAGCATGATGGTTTTTGGAGTCATTACATGAACCTGATTCAACAACTCGAGCAAGACGAAATCGCTCGTCTGGGCAAAAGCATTCCTGATTTTGCACCTGGCGATACCGTCATCGTCAACGTTAACGTAGTCGAAGGCACCCGCAAGCGCGCCCAGGCATACGAAGGCGTCGTCATCTCCCTTCGTAACCGTGGCCTGAACTCGAACTTCATCGTTCGTAAGATCTCGTCCGGCGAAGGCGTTGAGCGTACCTTCCAGCTGTACTCCCCGCTGATCGCTTCGATCGAAGTGAAACGCCGTGGTGATGTACGCCGCGCTAAGCTGTACTACCTGCGCGATCGTTCCGGCAAATCGGCACGTATCAAGGAAAAACTGCCAAACCGTCGCCCAGCGGCGAAAGCAGCCGTTTAATCTACGGCCAGCTAGTGTTTGGAGAAAAGGGGCGCCGCTGGTGCCCCTTTTTTTATGTTTGGTTCAGGAGGTAGCATCGTGGCGCACACCCCATTCGATCCCCAGCAATTACCGGTTGAGCGCATCGCCGGTGAAGCGGCCGTGGCACTGGATCGCCTGGCGCCGGCCTGGTTGCGCACCCGTTTTGCCGCGCCGCCCGTGTGGCTGCCGGAAATGGCCGAGGAGTCGCTCAGCCCCCGACCTGATCCGACCCCCGCCTCGGTGCTGGTGGCGCTGGTCTTGCGCGAGCATGGCCTGCGCCTGCTGCTGACCCAGCGCACTGCCCACCTGACCGACCATGCCGGCCAGATCAGCTTCCCCGGCGGCCGCGCCGAAGACTACGATGCGTCGCCGGTCGATACCGCGCTGCGCGAAGCGGAAGAGGAGATCGGGCTGGCACGCCGCCATGTGGAAGTGCTGGGCAACTTGCCTGACTACTTCACCGGCACCGGCTACCGCGTCACCCCCGTGGTCGGGTTGGTCCATCCGCCGTTCGAGATCGCCGCTGATCCGTCCGAAGTGGACGAGATTTTCGAGGTGCCGCTGGCCTATCTGATGGACGGTCAGCACCACCAGCGCCTGTCGGTCGACCTGGCTGGCGGGCGCCGCACTTTCTACGCCATGCCGTATGAGCGCTTCTTCATCTGGGGCGCCACGGCCGGCATGTTGCGTAACCTGTTTCACTTTCTGCGGGCTTGATTTTGCAATAAGTTTGATTCCGGCTCGCCACTGCGTTATCGTAGCGGGCATTGCGCCAACGCAGACCAAAAGTTGATACAAAGGACGCTTAATGACATTTCTTTCCATTCTGTGCGCGCTGCTGATCGAGCAGATGAAACCCCTGCGGGCCGATAATCCGATCTACGCCGAAATCAAGGCGCTGGCGCTGCGTATGGAGACCTGGTTTAATGCCGGGCACCCGACCCATGGCCGGCTTGGCTGGTTCCTGATGATGGCGCTGCTGATGGTGCCGACTGCGCTGATTTACTGGGTACTCAAGCACTACAACTGGTTCTTGGCGGCGTTTGCGTGGAACGTGTTGATCGTCTACCTGACGCTGGGTTTCCGCCATTACAGCCACTATTTCACGTCGATCCAGCTGGCCCTGAATGCCGGCGATGAAGCGGCGGCGCGCGCGCTGCTGGCCGAGTGGACCAAGCTTGATACGGTTGGCATGGAAAGCTCGGAAATCTCCCGCATCGCGGTCGAGAAGTCGCTGATCACCACGCACCGCAATGTGTTCGGCGTGTTCTTCTGGTTCCTGATGCCACTGGGGCCGGCCTGTGCCGTCATGTACCGCGTGGCCGAGCATCTGGCACGCGCCTGGAATGAACCGGAGCACATGCGCAATGAAGCGTTTGGTCTGTTCGCGGCGCGCGCCTTTTACTGGATCGACTGGGTGCCGGTGCGGCTGACGGCGATCGCGTTTGCCGTGGTCGGCAACTTTGAAGATGCGATTTATGCGTGGCGTAACTTCGCCGACCGCTGGAAGGATGAAGCAATCGGCATCATTCTGTCGGCTGGTGGTGGTGCCATGGGCGTGCGCCTCGGCACCCCGGCAGAGAACGCGGCCAAGGTGCTGCCGTCGGATGCCGCTACCGTCGACACCACCGATGTCGAGCCCGACGTGTTGCCGGGCGAGGAGCCGAATGTACGCGCGTTGCAAAGCACGGTCGGTCTGGTGTGGCGTGCCCTGCTGTTGTGGATGATGTTGTTATTGCTGCTGTCCGGCGCGGTCTGGCTGGGGAATACGCCTTAAACAGGTCTACAATGGGGACGATGCGGTACCGTCCCCAGCGCGTCGTCCTCGCGCAAGCGGGGACCCAGACTGAGTATCCCTGCCGGTTCCGCATGGGTTCCCGCGTGCGCGGGAACGACGGCCTTTCGGTTGGTGGTTAACACTGGCTTGGCTGCATGGCATGACGGCACCGGATGATGGTCGTTTCCGCTGCACCACGCCGGTGCAAATGCATGTCGGCGTGCACCGCCATGGCGGGGTGCCGTAAAAAGCACTGTGAAATCAAGCAATTACGTATTCAGGTCTTCTATAAGATATAATACCTATGAACTCGGCGCACCGGCCGAGGCGTTTCCGCAATCTTGTTACCAACAAGTCACCCAAGCCACCCTATGGCCGAGTCAGCAAACACAACCAAAGAACTGCAGGAATCGTTCTTCATCCTTGGTGTCACCAGCAATGGCAAGCAATTCCGTCCCAGCGACTGGGCCGAACGCTTGTGCGGGGTGATGGCCTGCATCCGCCCCGAGGGCAGCGATACCGGGCGCCACGGCCATCTGGGCTTCTCGCCGTATGTGACGCCGACCGTGGTCGATGGCGTCAAGTCGGTGGTGGTGAACGCCAAGCTGCGCCAGGAAGAACCGATGGCGTATCACTTCGTCGTATCCTTTGCCAAGGACAACGATTTGCAACTGATCGATGCCTGCCTGCTGCCGGAACGCGGCCAGCGCTAACTCTTCCTATTTTAATAAGATTTTAATTGTTCTCACGCCCACACCGGGCGGCGAGAGGGTATGCTCACCCTTCGTCCGATTTTCCGTGAGAATGTATGAAAAACAGCCGTGTGCACTATCTGGCCGGCGCCAGCCTGGCGCTATGCAGCCTGACCTTCCTGCCCGTCGTCTGGGCGCAGACGCTGCCTGCCGGCGTCACCAAGGGGCCGTCGGTCGAGGGCATCACCGAATACAAGCTGCCGAACGGCCTGAAAGTGCTGCTGTTCCCGGACGCGTCGAAACCTACCGTCACCGTCAACATCACCTATCTGGTCGGTTCCCGCCATGAGAACTACGGCGAGACCGGCATGGCCCACTTGCTGGAGCACATGCTGTTCAAAGGCTCGCCGAAGAACAAGTCGATTCCGCAGCAGTTCGCCGCACGCGGCATGGAGTTCAACGGCACCACCGCCGAAGACCGCACCAACTACTACGAAGTGTTCCAGGCCAAGGGCGACAACCTGCAATGGGCGCTGGAGATGGAAGCCGACCGCATGACCCGCTCCTTTGTGGCGGCCAAGGACCTGGCGTCCGAGATGACGGTGGTGCGCAATGAGTACGAGAGCGGCGAGAATAGTCCGTTCAACGTGCTGGTGAAGCGCATGCAAAGCGTGGCGTACGACTGGCATAGCTATGGCCGTTCCACGATCGGCAACCGCAGCGATATCGAGAACGTTCGCATCGAGAACCTGCAAGCGTTTTACCGCACCTACTACCAGCCCGATAACGCGGTATTGCTGGTGGCCGGTAAATTCGAGCCGTCCCAGACGCTGGCCTGGATCAGCAAATCATTTGGCGCGATTCCCAAGCCGAAGCGTGCCTTGCCGCCTTTCTGGACCGTCGAACCAACCCAGGATGGCGAACGTTCCTTCGTGGTGCGGCGCAAGGGTGACATGCAGCTGATCCTGCTCGGCTACAAAGTGCCGGCGGCACTGCAGGCCGACAGCGATGCGCTGGGCGTGATGAATGAAATCCTCGGCGATACGCCGACCGGCCGCCTGCACAAGGCGCTGGTGGAGACGGGCAAGGCGGCACAGGTGTTCTCCTTCGGGTCGCCTGGCGTGGCGCCCGGCCTGCAGCTGATCGGCGCGCTGGTCAAGGTAGGCCAGCCGATCGAGCCGGTGCGCGATGAATTGATCGCGGCGGTGGAGAGCTTTGCCAGCACCCCGCCGAGCACCGAGGAAATGGAGCGGGTACGGCGTAACTTCGCCAACAGCTTTGAGAAGTCGCTGAACGATCCGCAGCGGGTTGGCGTAGCGTTTTCGGAGCCGATTTCGCTGGGTGACTGGCGCTTGCTGTTTGAAGGGCGCGACCGGCTGCCGAGCATCACGGCGGAGCAGGTCGCGGCGGCGGCGGCGCGTTACCTGAAACGTGACAATCGCACCGTCGGCTTGTTCATCCCGGAAGACCATCCGCAGCGCGCCGAGATTCCGGTCGCGCCGACGGTGGCCGAGGTGCTGAAGGACTTCAAGGGCAAGGCCTCGACGCTGACGTCGGAAGTGTTCGAACCGACGCAGGACAATATCAATGCCCGCACCGAGATCCAGACCATCGGCGGCCTGAAAGTGGCGCTGCTGCCGAAGAAGAACCGCGGCGAGGCGGTCTCGGTCGACCTGCAGCTGCACTGGGGCGATGAGAAGAACCTGTTCGGCACCACCATCGCCGGCGACGCCGCCGGTGAAATGCTGATGCGCGGTACCAGCAAGTACAGCCGCGAACAGCTGGTAGATGCGTTCTCGAAGCTGAAGATGAGCGGTAATCCATATCGCTTCGAGACCACCGGCCCGAATCTGGACGGCGCGCTGCGGCTGGCGGCCCATATTCTGAAAGACGCCAGCTTCCCGGCCGCGGAATTCGAGCAGATGCGTCAGCAGTGGCTGGTTGGGCTGGAAGCGGGCCGCAACGAGCCGCAGACGTTGACCCAGCAGGCGCTGAACCAGCACTACAACCACTATCCGAAAGGTGATGTGCGCTACGTGATGTCGCTCGACGAGCAGATCGCAGCCGTCAAGGCGCTCACGCTGGACCAGGTGAAGGCCTACCATCGCACCTACTACGGTGCCTCGCATGGCGAGCTGGCGATCGTCGGCGACTTTGACAAGGCCGTGGCCAGCAAGGCGATTGCCGATAGCTACAGCGGCTGGGCCTCGTCGGTGCCGTATGCGCGTGTCGCCACCAGCCATGCACCGGTGGCGCCGCTGCATGCGACGCTGAATGCACCGGACAAGGAGAACGGTTTCTATGATGCGCGCCTCGATCTGGAGCTGAGCATTGATGATCCGGATTATCCGGCGATTACCGCCTAACTATCGACACCGTAGTATTCTGCCAGCTTGTCAGCCGTAAAGCGATTGCATTGAGTTTCATTGTTTCGTCTCGTTTTCGTCTCTGATGTGTCCGACCCGCAGATTGTGCCCAATCAGTCTTCTGTCAAGTCATTTTCAATCAAATTTATCTCGTT
>JBGSBQ010000109.1:0-8839 GCA_041730475.1 Sphingomonadaceae bacterium | reverse complement strand
GCCACCTCGTAGGCGAAGACGCCCGGCACGTTGCCGGTGATGGCTGTGGCGGCGTCTTCGAGCTTTGTCAGGTACGGGGCGTACTTGACCAGCTCGTAAGTCAGTTCGAGGTGGCCACCTTGCCAGTGGTCGAGGACTTGGGTGAGATGTCTTGCCCGGTCTTCCGACCGACCGGGCAAGCCGTGCAGGCCTACAGTCTGCAGGCCGTTGGCCATGAAGGCGGCGTTGATGAGGATGTCTTGCATGTGATTACTCCTTCGAGGTGGATTGTTTGTCGCGCAGCGCGGCCATCTTGGCCTCGACCGCGGCGATGAAGTCGTCGTGGCTGGCACGCGGCCTGAGGCCCAGCTGGGCGGCGATGCGGGGCCTGACGGGGCCGCCGCGGGTCTTCATGCCGACCTTCTCCAGCTTGAGCTGGTACTTGATGCCGGCCAGGCCGGCATACTCGATGCCGTCGGGTGTGTCGAACACGATGGATTCCGTGGTGAGGGTCTGATTCATGGCGGTCCTTTTCATAGTTAAGGCGTTAGACGCGTAATGCGTCATAGATGATTCAGTCGTCCAGGCCCCAGTCGAAGCGCGGGTTGTCCCACTGCTCGTAGGCCTGCTTGATGGTGGCGTTTTCCTTCAGGACCTGCTGCATGCGCTCGAAGGACGGGGCACTGATTTCCAGGTGCTGCAAGTAGGCCACGGCCAGCAGGAAGCCGATGCGCAGCTCTTCGCGCATGGCTTCGTCTTTGGCGTATTCCTGACTGGGAGCGCGCGCGGCAAGTTCGAGGCAGCGCTCGCGGTTTGCCTCGATGACTTGTTCACGCCGGTCGGCCGGCACATCCTTGAGGAGTTCGCGGCGCGCTTCGTCGGCGGGGTAGACGGGGCGCTTCTTCGTCTCGCGCTCCAGCAGGCAGGCCACGCGCTGGTCAGCGACTGCCTGCTCATCGGCAGTAGGGACATAGTCAGCCTGCGCGGCGGCGCTGATCTGCTGGAGCAGGGCCGGGTCGGTTTTCAGGTCGGTCGGTATGTTGGGTGAGCCGAGGGATGCTGGCGCCGCGGCAAGCAGTCGGTCGAGCTTGGCGTTGATCACAGCGATGGCGTCGGCCAGGCCCTTGATGCGCTGGCCTTGGAACTGCTGCACCTCGGTGACGCCGAGGAGCATGTCGGTCAGGGTCTGCTGGCTCTCTGTCAGGCCGGCGAGCGCGTCGCTGTCGAACTCGGCGCGGTTGTCGGGCATGGCGCGGGCTGGCGCTTCGGGCTGCCAGTCGGTGGCCGCTTTGCCGCCGGCGGCGGTGGCGCCGCAGCCGCAGGTATAGTCGCCCTTGCGCAGGGAGGCCAGGCGCACCTCGTGCTCAGCCTCGCAGTGCGTGCAGGAGATGGCGAGGTACTTGTGGCCGCTGCGGGAAGGGGCAGGGCCGACGACCTGCATGGCGCCGTAGACGCTGGCGATTTCGGTTTTTCTGGTCATGACAATTCCTTGTTTGTTTGAGCTGACAGCGTATCGCAGTCAGCCGCAGTCAGTCAACAACTAAGTGACTGCGGTCGCTGTCAGTTTAAATGACCGCAGTCAGTCGCAGTCAGCCGCAGTCAGTGACTGCGGTCAGTTTGTCAGTGACTGCGGTCAGTCGCAGTCAGCCGCAGTCAGTGACTGCGTAGGCTATTTACCGTCATAGTTGCCGTCGATTTCGCGGCTAAGTGCTTGATAATTAAAGGATTGCAGGTGCTTGAGGCGTGCGGCGGCGGTGTCCCGGTTTGCCAGTGACCGGCACAGAGTTGACTCTGCGGCGAGTAAGTCGAGTGCCGCTTCGTGCAGGTGACGGCGGCGTGACAACTCTGGCAGAGGTGGAGGTGGTGTAATGAACAACGATTTGATGAATTTGAACATTGGGATTACCTTAAATTTAGAATCTCGACGGCCGTGTAGGACAGAATGTCGAGATAAGGCAGGAAAATAACGTGGTGTTTTTGGCATTGTAAAAAGATCAACGCCGCAAAACATGCACCGACAGCAACTAAAAAATAGTTAAGCCTAATCATCCTGAGATTTCGCGATTCCTGACGCACACTGGCTAAGGTGTAACTTTCACTACCGAGAAATCTCAGGATGAGGTGCTTTAAAATAGGCGGGTGCGCTGAAAATACCCTGATTACCTGATCTTTAGAACCTTACGCCGGATTTCGCATGGCTTAAAACGACTTTTCAAAACCGTATAAGCCAGACTGAGCCACTCTCAGAATCAAACCTAATACAAGAGAAAAATACAGGTAATCACCACCAGAACGGTACAAAACCCTACACCTTATAAAAAACAGGTGCAAGGCTCCCAGCCGGTCCAAGGCAAAAATCAACACCGACACCACCTAATATCAGAATAGATTACTTTATAGGTGTATATGTTGTAGCTGCTCTATGAGAGGCTTGCATGGCTTGCATTCCTTGTAGGCTCTGTTAGAATGACTTCTCTAACCTCAACTAGGATAAGCCATGCAAACCTCACCACGATTACCCGCGCAGTATGTCAAGCACTACTTCTCGTTCGATACGGAGCTGTATCGGATCCTCGCAAACGGCGGCATCAAGGCTGTGCGCAGTCTTGAGGGTGGGCGGCTTTCCTTGCTGTTTGAAGGCGAGCGCATCCAGGCCGTCGACATCGTCTGGGCCTTGCGTTACGGGAGCTGGCCGAAATTCCCGCTGGTGCAGGTCGATGGCGATCCGTTCAACCTGTCGATCGACAACATCATGCCTGCGCGCATCAAGCATCTGCGCTACCGCCCCACCAAGTCCGGCGGTCTGCTGTATCACGGCCTGCGCGAGAAGCACTTCGGCGGCTTTCAGACCACGAAGGACTGCCGCCGCAACTGGACAGCGCACGCGTTGGAGATCTACAGGCAGGATCTGCCCTATGTGCTGGAGCTGGAGGCGCAGGAGCGTGCTCTGCGCCGTGCGGCGCCGCCTCTGCCATCCACGCCGGTGCCGAAGGTTGTGACGGCCCGTATGGCGCGCGAGCGCTCTTCGATCCCCAAGCCAGTACGCCCGCCTAATGTGCCGGGCATGGAATGGCACTACGTCGTGAACCAGTGGCAGTCGATCCCGGTGGCCGTCCATGTTTCAGACGACTGGAAAGTCCGCATGAGGCGCTACCAAGCCGGCGCGGTGCGCTTCGAGTATCAGCCGCTGCACGGTGAGACGTGGGGATTCGACGCAGCCGGTGCTGTTGTGCCCTAGCCCCTGAGCAAAGCGCCAAGGATGCGCGCTTCGGTGCGCTCTTTCGCGGCAGCGTAGCACGTCTGGGCTTCGGCCAGGTTGTCGGTGTAGACCGAGAGGTATTCGTCGAACGGTTTGCCGAAGCGCTCCAGCACGACATACAGCTTGTCGCGCAGGTTGTCTTCGTGCAGGTAGCATTCATAGTGCCGGTCCAGCGTTTGGTAGGTGACGCGGTCGTGCATCTTCTCGCAGTGCTTAAACATGATTTACGCCTTCACAGGGTCAAACAGGGAAAAGTCGGCGGTGATGCTGCGGCCGATGATGACGGCGCGCCGGGTGTCAATCTTGCGCCAGCGCTGGTTCTCGCACCAGAACGTTGTATTCAGCGGGATATCGCGGAAGTATTTGATGGTCATGCTGGCTCTACAGGCAAGAGCAGGTCGAAATGCTTCACGTCGAAGCTGCCACGCGCCATTAGGGCGCCATCGGCTTCGCGGTGCACTGGCAACAGGCGCACTGCGGTGTGAGCGCTGTTTTTGGCGAACTGCGACCCGTTGAACACAAACACCTGGGCGATGCGGATTTCGTTAAACAGCTTCATGCTGGCACCATGAACATCAGGCAAGCGTGCTCGTCGGCATTCAAGGCATCGCGCTGGGCGACTGCCTCGGACCATGTGAATCCGACAAGCTTTTCGCCCGCTTCGCTCTCTACGGCGAAGTGGCGCAGCGCGCCGGCAGGGCAGCGAGCAACTACGGATTTGTCGGTTTTGAATTCGTTGCTGAGCATGCGTCGTGCAGAATAGGACATGATAGTCTCCTGTTACTTTAGATTACCTCGGGCTGCTCCGCCCTCGGCCAGTTTGTCAAGCGAAAAATCAAAATAAAATCGAAAATTTCAACGAAATCGTCGATTTTATTGCCGTCAAAATCGACGGCGAAAGCGACGGCGAAAGCGGCGGCGCCGCCAGCGCCAAACCGGCGCTGCCAGCGCTCAGTCACGCGCCCCCAGCTCGTCGAGTAGCCTCTCGGTCCTCCTGATGAGCTGCCAGATGCGCAGGATCCACGCCACCATCAAGCCCATCAGCAGGAACAGGAACAGCACCGGCCACAGCTCGTCGCAGGCGCTCATGCTGTCCACCGCACCAGCGCCATGAAGGCCAGGCCGAACAGCGAGTCGGTGCCGCGCACAAACAAATCGACGGCAAGGGCAAAGTCAACAGCGACCAGGCCGATGGCCAGGCACATATCGGCGCGCTCGCTTCGGGCGCTGGTGGTGGCATACTTTTTATAGTTCGTCATGGTTAGCACTCCAGCTCGATTTCGGTTATGTAGGCGGTGTAGGTGTGGTTTGGCTTCACCAGTTCGCTGAGATGGCCCTGCCAGACGTCTGGCGCGGTCCGGCCCTGCCAGACGTCCAGCGGTGCCAGTGCAGCAGCTTCGCGCTCCAGCAGCAGGGACAACTTGATACCGTTCTGGCCGTATGCCTCGTAGACGACGCTGACGCCGTCGAATCCGAAAGAGTCAATGACTGCCTTAAAAATTTTCATCTTGTGGGTCCTGATAAATGATTGCGTCGGGTTGAAAGTAGCGCTCGGGAAAGTTCGGCGCATGTGCTGGCGGCGGCTTGCTGGGGTTAGGCCGGTCGTCTTCGCCGTAAGTGACAATCGGTGACTGCGTGCTGAATGTGCCGTAATCGACACGGCGTGCTGGCTTGCGCTGCATGTGATCTCCTCGCTAGGAATGACGACGCGCTGATTTCTCTACAACGCGCCGGGTATTCCCCCTTTCGATTGACGCTGAAAGGGTTAAGCGTATAACCACTTGCCAAAGTGGTTCGACTCATCGTCGCCTAGTCCCTTGCGGTCTAGGATTTAACTGCACAGAGGATCTGATTCGTCCTATTGGATTATATTATCTGTATTGCGCTTAGTTGCTGCGCTTGCTGTCTCATCATTTGGATGGTCCGAAGGCTTGCCTAGGCAATTTGGATACTCCTTAGTGCGCCGTTTTAAATTCGCACATCTGGCACGTTAGCGATAATCTGCTAATGCGCCGACAGTCTTGATTAATCGTGTTGCATACAGGTTGACACTGCCAGTGACGGCCAAGCCATTTATTAACCGGAATATACGATTATCGTACTCTCTGTTTTAAGCTTCATATCTCGCGCCCTGTTACCGTTGTTATGCGAGGACTGCCAGTGACCTATCGGAAATAACCGACTGGAAAGAGGCAGGCGACGCCAACGCGGGAAACGTCGGGTTAGCAAGAATCAAATTGTTAATGAGCATTTGAGGGAACGGCGCGACAACAGCCAATTAGGCTTATGAGGTATCCGAACCGACAAGCAACAGCACGCCATGTCTGTTGACTTCGGTATTTAAAAGCGGGTCTACCGCTTTTAAATACCGCCCTTTATGGGACGGTATTTAGTTGCTTTTAAGCAACATTAATTTCTTCCACTTCGGTAACTTCGATCCCGTCGGCTGGCATCTCATAGGTAACCACGGCGCGGCTATCAAGGGCGCTATCCAGCATGGCCAGCGCTTCGGTGTCCAGTGCACCGGACCGGGCGGCCGCGGCTACCATGCGCACCATGTCTGCCATGCTGACCTGTACTGCACCTGCCAAGGACTCAGCCAGCTTGGCAGCTTCAGCCTGTACGGTGGCGTTGAATTCCGCTTCAGCTGCCTGCGCCGCCTCTTGCTTGGCCAGTTCTTTCGCTGCCTTGGTGGCCGCTTTTTCTTCGTCAGATGGCACGATCTTTGCTTCAGGGGTCAGCGTGACCGTTACCATGGTGGCGAATTCCATGGCCAACGACTGGGCGACTGGGGCGGCGTGGTCGGCATACCATGCATCGCGCTGTGCCTTGGTAATGCCTGCTGGCGCTTTCATGACTTCAGGGATACCGACGGCCAGCAGGGCCTGTTTGTACGCACCAAACACTTCGAAGGCACGCTTAGCCTTAGGCGTGGTGCGGTCAGGCGTACCTACCAGCACGCCGCAGGATTTAGCCGTGGTGTACAGCGCCAGCTGCGATTCGACCAAGTTCCATTGCGTTTTGTTGCCCGATTTGAGAATGTGGAAATAAGCACTGTCCAATGCGGCAACGCGTGCATCGAATTGCGCTTCGGATACACCCGCATCGGCTTTGATGAAGTCCACAAGGGACAGTGAGAGGGAAGAAACAGTTTTCATTTTAGGCACTCCAGTTATGTAAGGTTCGGTTTTGGGCGACTAGGGCAAGTGCCCCGTTTAACCCGGTTTGTTTCTGTACTGAGACTCTATTATGGTCGCATTAGGATTACCTGCCAAGTCCTAGACATACAGAATCGACACGTATCAGACACATATATTTTAATCAAGGAGGGCAGCGTAATAGGCTAATACTATTAGGGGGCGCGGGAGGCGATAGGGCCTATTAATGGGCAGGTTAATTGCATAGTTCTAGGCTATTGCCGATGATAGGGCCAGGCTATGCGTACTGGCGCGCGTATAGTCCTGGGCTATTGGGTGTGATAGGCCTGGGCTATTGATAATGATGAGGTGATAGCGTAGGCCTAACCTGGCGCTGAAATTAATGCTATGACTTAACGAAAGTTAATAGGCAAAGGCTATTAAAATGCGGTGATTTTGTGGTGTTGCATTTTGGAAAGTGCCATTTAAACCGCCGGAAACAGGGCTAGGCGACGCGCAAAATTCAGGGTAGGCGAGGGTATCGGGAGGGCGTCGATTGACGTATAGGGGCTCATTTCACTGTTTCGGCCGGCCGGCCTACCAGCCCCTCCTCCCATCCGCACGCAATTTTCAAACTTTCCTTTCTTTTCAGCAACATTTGCACCGAAACCGAGGCGATCCGGCAAAATTTCGCCGCAAATTTTCAAAAGTTGGCACAAATCAAGAAAGCTGGCATACTTATTGCATGCTACGCGACCTCATCAAGCCCTATATCCCTGAAATCGTCAGCCGCGAGGTGACGAATCGGGCCCTCGCGCGCGTCCTGGGCGTCTCCGAGCACCACCTCTGCCGCACCCTCAAGGCCATGGGCATCGTCCGTAACCCGGCCCCGAGCCGCGCCAACCACACCGCCCTGCTCGCTGCCCGCAAAAGCCTGCGCACCGAGCTGGCCAACAGCAAAACCGTCGCCGAAGCGGCCCGCATCGCCGGCTGCAGCGAGCGCACTATCTACCGACTGCGTACCAAAAATGGCACTTAAAGACCACGACCTCAAGCCGAAGCCGGCGCCAGACAGCGACGCTGCAATGCTCGCGCGCATGGACGGCCTCGACGACAACGGACTGCTCAGCCTGCGCCACCAGATCGGCCTGCGCCTGCAGACCGACCTCAGCAAACTCGACCTGGCCCATGAGCTGGGCGCCCAGTACCGCGCCGGCATGGCGCTACTCGAGAGCGTAACCAACAAGAACGACGGCACGCCAGCGAACCAGCGAGCCCAAGTGTTCAACTCAGTAGGCGCCATGCTCGAGAAGGTGATCAAGCAGCAGAAGGTCGTCTACAGCGCCGAGCGTCTCAAGCGCTTCGAGGCCGCCTTCCTGAAAGTGCTGAAAAGCCTGGAGCCGGACACCGCCCGGATCTTTTTCGACCTCTACGGCGAGTACCTGAACGCCGACCAGATGCCAGACCTTGCCGCCGAGGAGCCTTGACCATGGAAAACCTGCCACGCAGCACCGCCGCCAACCGCCGCTGGGCGAATCGCGCCGCGGTCACCGTCCACATCCTGCTGTGCCTTGCGCTGGCAGCCTCCGTACTGTGGGCGATCAAATGAGCGCCGGCCTCACAGCTGCCGCCTGGTGGATCATCTTCTACACCGGCAGCGCAGTATGCCTGGCCGCAGGCCTTGGGCTAGCAACACTTGCGCTGGGCTACGCCGGTAGGGCCTGCTGGCGCAAGCTGAACGATCTCTACACCCTGTCGATGGCCTGGCGCGCGCTGCGCGCTGCGCATCGCCGGCGCAACACCCTGCTGGGAGACGACAATGAACATGGCTGATGATCCAGAAATCCGCGAGCACCTGGCGCGGCTGGGCACAGCGCTGTTCAACACCTATGACCTGGGCGATGTCGTCCGCTATCTGGAAGAAAAAACGTACCTGAAGGGCGATCGGTTCAGCTTTAAGGACCACGAGTTCCAGGGCGAGATCCTGTCCGACACCAGCAAGACCGTCTACGTGCAGAAATGCGCGCAGATCGGCATGTCCGAGGCAATGGCGCGCTACGCCTTGGCCGTGGCCCGCATCATGCCGTACTTTTCGGTCATCCTGACGATGCCGTTTTCAGCTGACGCCAGCAACTTTTCCAAGACCCGGCTCACGCCGATCATCGACGAGTCGCCCGACCTGCGCGAATCGATGGACCGCGATCTGGACAACACTGAAATCAAGGGTATCGGCTCGAGCCTGATCTACACCCGCGGTTGCAGCGGCCTGACCTCAGCAATTTCCGTGCCAGCTGACATGCTGATCCACGACGAGGTCGACCGCTCGGACCCGGACGCCTTGGGCCAGTACCAGTCACGGATCAAGCACTCGTCCTTCAAGCTCACGCGCGAGTTCGGCACGCCCACCCTGGAAGGCGTCGGCATCGCGCTGAAGATGAAGACCGCGCGGCGCATGCGCCGCGCC